>DASTLK010000241.1:0-8878 GCA_035715025.1 Vicinamibacteria bacterium | reverse complement strand
CCGTGACCTGCTTGCCCGCCTCCGCGGCCCGGGAGAGGGCCTGCACGATGGGGCTGTCGCCAGAGGTCCGGTAGAGCGTCTGCTTGATGGCGAGCACGTCGGGGTCGGAGGCGGCCTGGGAGACGAGCGCCATCACGGGATCGAACGATTCGTAGGGATGATGGAGAAGGATCTCGCCCTCGGCGATCCGGCCGAAGATGTTGGTCAGCTCGCGCCCCTCCAGCGCGGGCAGCGGCTTGAGGGGCGGCTCGCGCAGGCTCTCCAGCGTGGGCAGCTCGACCAGCGGCCAGAGTGCGCGCACGTCGAGGGGGCCGCGCACGTAGTAGACGTCCGGGACGTCGATCTCGAGGCGCTGGACGAGGATCCCGAGCAGGGTGTCGCCCATCCCCTGCTCCACCTCCAGGCGGACGACGTGGCTCAGACGGCGCTTGCGCAGCTCCTCTTCGATCGCCTCGAGGTAGTCGCGCCCGCCCTCTTCGTCCAGCTCCATCTCCGCATCGCGGGCGACGCGAAAGGCGGCCGCCTCCAGGATGGTCTGTCCGGGGAAGAGCGCGGGCAGCTCGGCCCGGATGATCTCCTCGAGCAGCACGTAGGTGTTGCCGTCGCCGCCCAGCGGGCGCACCAGCCGGCGCAGGCCGGCCGGCACCTGCACCACGGCCAGCCGCGGCAGTCGCTCGACTTGCGGCGTTGGTGGCGCCCCCTCGGGTGGCGCCCCCTCGGGCGGCGGCCCCTCGCCCTCCGGCACTTGCTCCTCCTCGGCTTCGGGCGGCGCGAGCAGGATGGCGAGGTTGAGGCTCAGGTTCGCGAGCTGGGGAAACGGGCGCGAGACGTCGATGGCCAGGGGGGTGAGGGCGGGCAGCACCTCCGCCGTGAAATAGCGGGCCAGGAACCCGCGCTGCCCCTCCTCCAGGTCCTTGTAGGCCACGAAGCGGATGCCGCGCTCGGCCAGGGGGGGCAGGATCTCTTCGGTCAGCGTCTTGCCCAGCCGCTCCACCATCTCGTGCGCGCGCTCGCTGACGAGGGCGAGCTGCTGCCGCGGCCGCAGCCCCGCCGCGTCCGGGTTCGCGTCTCCCTCGTCGATGGCGTGCTTGAGCGCGGCCACGCGCACCATGAAGTACTCGTCGAGGTTGCTGGAGACGATGATGGCGAACTTCAGGCGATCCAGGAGGGGCGTGGTGGGGTCCGTCGCCTCCTCGAGCACGCGGCTATTGAACTCGAGCCAGCTCAGCTCGCGGTTGAGGAAGAGCTCGGGCTCCTTCTTGCGGGACTTGGCCTCCGCCTTGGTCACGGCCACGGACGCTGCCTCGCTTCGCGGAACGTCAGCTTCCGGCCGAAGACTTCCGTCAGGTAGTCCGCGCGGGCGAGGGCGGCCAGTCGCTCCATGGTGAGGTCGCCCGCACCTTCGACCTCGAGCACCCAGTTCTCGTCCTCGGGCACGATGTGGAGGTCCTTCACCTTCTGGAGGTGATCGGCGTCGAGGGCGTTGGCCAGGCGGAGGATCGCGGAGAGCTTGTTGGTGGCCACGCGCGCCTCGCGGTCGAGGACCATGTACGGGAGGTGCGACTTCGACGGCACGGCGCGGCGGTGGTAGCGCGCCACGTTCGAGACCACGTGCATCTCGTCCTGGCTGAGGCCGAAGATCTCGGAGGCCGCGATCAGGTACTGGCTGTGCTTGTGGTGGCCGCGGATGTTCACGTAGTTCCCGATGTCGTGCAGGAGGGCCGCCACCTCCAGCAGCAGGCGATGGCGGTCGCTCAGCCCGTGCTCGCTGCGCAGCTCGTCGAAGAGGCGGACGGACAGGTCGGCCACGTTGCGCGCGTGGGGGGCGTCGTACCGGTAACGCTCGCCGATGGCGGCCGCGCTGGAGAGGACCTGCTTGCGGAGGTCCTCGAGTCCCTGCGGCTGGTCGCTGCGCACGAGATCGAGCAACAGGCCGTCGCGCAGCGAGGCGTCGGGGACGGTGACGCGGTCGGCCGCGGTCTCGACCAGCAGCTCGCGATAGGCGAGCAGCGCGGGCACCAGCGTCTCCGCCTCCGACTGGGGCAGGCGGTACTTCTCGACGAGCTGCTCCATGTCGTAGCCCACGACGGAGTCCACGAAGCGGATGAAGGCGTCGCGGTCGAAGACGGGCAGCTCGCCCGCGGGGAGATCCCCCAGGATCTCCCCGGCCGCGAAACGCACGTCGCCGCCCAGCGCGATCACGTGCTTCGCCTCGCGCAACGGCATCTCGCGGCGGATGTCGTCCACCACGTTGTGGATGTGCCGCACGAGCAGGCGCGTGCCCTGCTCATGGCTGCCTTGCCAGCCCCCGAGGCTCTGCCGCATGCGGATCGAGCCCAGGGGATAGGTGCCGGAATGGACGGGCTGGCCCTTGCGCAGGAAGGAGATGTCCGCGCTGCCGCCCCCGATCTCGACGAGCAGGGCGTCGCCGTCCTCCAGCGCCGGATGCTGGGCCAGGCGCTCGCGCACCGCCAGGTAGGTGAGGCGGTTCTCCTCCGAGCCGTCGATGACCTCGACCTCGAGGCCCGTGCGCAGGCGCACGCGGTCGAGGAACGCGTCGGCGTTGCTCGCCTCACGGACGGCGCTCGTGGCCACCGCGCGATAGCGGATGACGCCGTAGGTGTCCATGATGCGCCGGAAGCCTTCGAGCGCCTTCAGGGTCGCCTCGATGGTGGCGGCGCCCAGGCGGCCGTGCGTGAAGGTGTCCTTGCCCAGGAGGACGCCGCGCGAGACCTCCTCGAGCAGATGCAGCGGCCCTTCCGCCGCGCCCTCCGCGACCACGAGACGAATCGCGCTCGCGCCCATGTCCACGACCGCGACCGGCCGCGGGGACTGCGCGGGCGGAGGGACGGCGGGGGTGGTCACCGGCTGCGGAAGCGTGTTCTTGCGCCCCATCAGGGCTCCGTGGCGCGCAGCGGCGCCAGGACCAGGGCCGCATCGTCCGTGGGGGGGGTCGCGGCGGCGTCTTGCTCGACCGGAACCGCCTCCACCGTGATCTTGACGCCCAGGGCCCGCTCCAGCAGCTCCGCGCGGCGGGGGGCGGCCCAGATCTCGAGCGCGGGGTCGGCGGTCACGTCGCACTTCACGCGCAGCCTGCCCCCACGGCCGACCACCTCCAGGCCGCGCACGATCTGACGGTGGCTGCGGTCGAGGCAGTCGGCCAGCCGGAGGTGCCCGGCCAGCACCTCCACCTTGCCGCGCTCCGCGCGCGGCAGGGCCCCGAACTCGGGGTGCTTCCGGCGCGGCCGGCCGCGGCGGTGGTACCGCGCGATGTTGGCGACCATCTCGACCTCGAGGGGCGTGAACCCCCTCAGCTCGCCGTTCTTGATGAGGTAGTAGGTGTGCTTGTGGTGGTTCAGGTAGGCGATGTGGTGCCCCACGTCGTGGAGCAGCGCCGCGTACTCGAGGAGCGCGCGCTCCGACTCGCCCAGGCGGTGGCGCTTGGCCGTGCCGTCGAAGAGGGCGAGGGCGAGCTCCGCCACCTTGCGCGCGTGCTTCTCGTGCCACTGCGAGCGCTCGGCCAGGCTCACCACGCTGCGCCGCCGCACGTCGGGATAGGCCTCGGCGCGCGCCAGCGAGCGCTTGTGCCCGTGGATGTAGTCGAGCAGGATCCCCTCGCGCAGCGCCCACTGGCACAGGATCAGCTCGCGCACCCCGAGCTCCTGCAGGATGGTGTCGATCACGACCGCCCCCGCCACGATGATGTCGGCCCGGCTCTCGTCCAGCCCCGGCGTCTTGAGGCGAGTCTTGAGGTCGGTGCCGACGAGCCATTTGCGCGCGGCGTGGATCTGCTCGGCGGTGACCTTCGCGTGATGGAGAGGCTCGGGCACGGTCTCTCCCGCGCGCTGCAGGGCCAGCGCGCCCACGGCCAGGATGGTGCCGGACGTGCCGACCGCGCACTCGAAGCCGGAGGAGCGCAGGCGGGCGCGGTGGGGGCCGAGCGTATTCTCGACGTGCTTGACCAGGCGCGCCTCGTCCTTGGCGGAGAGAGGGTCGCTCTTGACGAACTCCTCGGTCGTGCGCAGCACGCCGAGCTTCTCGCAGACGCCGTACTCCATGCCCTTGCCGCCGCCCACGGCCAGCTCGATGCTGCCGCCCCCGATGTCGACGACGAGCGCGCGGCGGCCCTCGAGGTGCACGCTGTGGAGGACGGCGAGGTAGATGAGGCGCGCTTCCTCGTCCCCGGCGACGGTGCGCGGCCAGATCTCGAGCTCGGCGCCGACGCGCTCCAGGAAGTCCTCTCCGTTCGTGGCCTCGCGGATGGCGGAAGTGGCCACGGCCAGGATCTTCTCCGCCCCCGCGCTCTCGGCCAGGCGCTTGTACTTCCGCAGCGCGTCCAGGCCCCGCGCCATGGCCGACGCCGGGAGCTTGCCGCGCGAGAGGGTGCGGGCGCCCAGGCGGACCATCTCCTTGTCCGTGCCGATCACACGGAACGCCCCCCCGCGCAGCGTCTCCACGACTACCATATGAAAGGAGTTGCTGCCGAGGTCGATGGCGGCGATCTTCACTAAGTGATTGTACTCAAAAGCGTCATGCCGCCGCTCGCAAACCATTGTGGGTGCGCGCCATGGTGTGCTAGGCTGCGTGACTTTCCGGCGACTTTCCCGTGACTCCGCCCCCAGCCGACCGCGTCGCGCCGCTGCTGCAGCAGCGGATCAAGGCCGTCTTCCGCCGCCTCCCCAAGGCGCTGGCTGGCGGCGAGGAGGACCTGCACCAGCTGCGCGTGGCCGGGCGGAGGCTGCGCGTGGCGCTGCCCCTGCTCGTGCGCAAGCCCGAGGGGCGCCGCGCGCGGCGCAGCCTCCGCCTCCTCCGCGAGCTCACGCGCACGGGAGGCATCAGCCGCGACCTCGACGTCAGCGTCGCCCTCTTCGAGGCCGAGCTCTCGAAGGGCGTCCCGACCCCGGAGGAGGCCGTGCTGCGGCGCCGGCTCAAGGCGGCGCGGACGCGAGGCCATGCGCGCATGGCAGAGGCGCTCCTCGATCTCGAGATCGCGCGCCTGCGCCGCGACCTGCGCGTCCTCGCCCGCCGCAGCGACGGTGTCTTCCCCGTCCTGCGCCGCATCCGTGAGATGCGCGACGGCCGGGGGGCCGAGACCCTGGCCCTCATCGCCGCCATCGGCGAGGGCTTCGACGCCCTCGAGCTGCACCGGCTGCGGCGCCAGGTGCGGCGCCTGCGCTACGCGGCCGAGCTCTCGGGCGCGCTGAAGGGCCAGGTGGCGGCGGCGGCGGCGGACTTCCGCGCCCTTCAGGACGAGCTGGGCAGGCTCCACGACACCTACGTGCTCTCGGAATGGCTTCGCCGGCAGGCCGAGTCCTGCCGCGCGCGCGGCGACACGGCCGTGGGCCAGGCCGCCGCCGCCCTGCACGAGCGGCTGCTCGAGGCCAGTCGCGCGCATCACAAGGCCTTCCTCGCCCTCCCGCCCGCGGACGTCGTCGCGCGCGCCCTGGCCTCCATGGGCCAGTCGCGACCGGCGGCGTGAGGCGGCCTTTCTTCATGAACCCACGCCATGGAAGGAGACTCGCGCATGCGTCTTCTCGTCGTCCGCCATGCCATCGCCGTTCCCCACGGAACGCCGGAGGTCCCCGAGGACGAGCGGCCACTCACTCCAAAGGGTGAAAAGCGGTTCCGGGTGGCGGCCAAGGGGCTGGCGCGCATCTGCGACCGCCCCGACGTCCTCCTCTCCAGCCCCCTCGTCCGCGCGCGTCAGACCGCGGACATCGCGGCCGAAGCCTGGGGCAAGGTCGAGGTGACGGAGACGGACGGCCTCGCCGGCGGCTCCTTCGAGCGGATCGCGACCGCGGTGGAGAAGTACGCGGACCAGCAGCTCGTCGCCATCTTCGGGCACGAGCCGGACGTGTCCACGGTGGTGGCGCGGCTCCTGGGCTCGTCTGCCTCCGAGCGCCTGACCTTCAAGAAGGGCGGCGCCGCCCTCCTGGAGGTCCCCGGCCGGATGGCGGAGGGCGGCGCGCTCGTCTGGTACGTGCCGCCGCGCGTGCTGCGCGCGCTCGCCGGCGACGACGACGAGGACTGAGGGCGCGCCCTAGCCCTCCATCAGGAGCCGCCGCGAGCCGGGGCGGGATGATAGGATCGACGGTTCATGGACTCGACGACGGCGCCTCGCCTGGAGGCCAAGCTTCTCTACCGTCGGCTCGACAGCCTCTTCGGCGCGCTGGACTCGGAACTGCCGCCGCGGCGGCTCATGGAATCGTTCCTCGAGGACGCCTTCCAGACGCTGCGCGGCGACCTGCGCCTGAAGGCCGCGATTCTCTTTGGTGAAGGGCGCGACGCGTTCTCGCTCCTGAAGACGGTCGGAAAGCTCGACCGGCCGCCCGCGGACGGCTTCGAGGCCCAGGTCAAGCCGGCCGCCCTCGTCCTGCAGCACGGGGTCTACATCTTCGCCGACCCCGACCACGACGACGCTCCGCCGCGCTTCGGCCTCGTTCCGCGCCGCCCGGTGGCAGCGGTGGTCGTGGGCCAGCGCCCGAAGCGCTACGTGCTCTTCTTCCTGCTCGCCGACGGCTGGGTGCGCGAAGAGCTGGACTTCGCCCTCAACACCGTGCGCGCGGCCCTCGGGTCGCGGCTGATGGAAGACCGGGCGCTGGGCAGCCTGGAGCAGGCGGCGGAGATCCAGAAGAGCCTCCTCCTCGAGGAGCCGCCGGCCTTCGCGGGCTTCGACCTCGCCGCGCGCTCGCGCCCGGCGGAGGAGGTGGGCGGCGACTTCTTCGATTTCGCCGTCTTCGACGAGGACATGCTGGGCCTTTCGATCGGCGACGCCAGCGGGCACGGCCTGCCCGCGGCCCTGCTCGTGCGCGACGTGGTCACGGGCCTGCGCATGGGACTCGAGCGGGAGCTGAAGATCGCGCACGTCTTCACCAAGCTCAACCGCGTCATCCACCGCAGCACGCTGTCGAGCCGCTTCGTCTCCGTCTTCTACGCCGAACTCGAGAAAAACGGGAACCTCATCTACGTCAACGCCGGCCACCAGCCCCCGCTGCTCTTCGACACGGGCAAGGACCGGGTGATCGAGCTGAGCACGGGCGGGACCGTCATCGGGCCGCTGCCCGAGGTGCGCTTCCACCGCGGGATGGCCTACCTGCGGCCGGGCGACCTGCTCGTGATGTGCACGGACGGCATCCTGGAGCGGCGCGCGCCGGACGGGACCTTCTTCGGCGAGGAGCGCCTGCGCGAGGTGGTCCGACAGAATCGGGGAGCGGGCGCTTCCGCGCTCCTGGAGGCCATATTCGCGGCCGCGGAAGCCTTCGGAGCCTCTCGCGCGTGGGAGGACGACGCCACCGTCGTGGTGGTGCTCCGGCAGGCCTGAGGCCGGCTAGACGGCTCGCGCCGCGAGCAAGGCGTCCTTGATGGCCGCGTTCGTCAGGGCGACCTCCCGACCCTCGACGAGAAGGCGCGCTCCCAGGCCGTGGAGGTCGTTCCAGAGGGTGTTGGCCATCAGTCCCGCCGCGTTCTCCGAACCGAACTGGGCCACGAAGTCGTACGCGCCGGGATGCCCGACGGACGGCTCCTGGACCATGCGCTCGTAGACGACCCCCCCGCCTTCCTTGATCCACCGCCGCTGTCCGGGCACGAGGGTGCGTGTCTTCATCAGCCGCAGGGGCGCCGCCGGGTCGATGGTCTCCAGGCGGAGGTGCACGACGCCGCCCTCACCCTCGTGAGCGGGCGAGACGCCGGTGGTGCCACCCGCGGTCTGTCGAGCGCTGGTCCGGCGCACCGCCCGCGCCAAGGCACCGTCGAGGTAGACCAGCTCGAGGCCGGTGCCCCAATAGGCCACGCCCTCGATGTTGCTTTGGGTCGTCTCGTGGTCCGTCCGCACCGTGCGATTGCCTTTGGAAGGAACGAACTCGATGAAACCCGCCCAGGTCGTCCGCCCGTTGGGCTCCGCGTAGACCAGGGCGCGGTGGTAAACCGTTCCATCGGGGGCACTCAGCGCGATTTCCCTCTCGTGCACCAGCTCCGCCATGGCTCCTCCTGCAGAGGACCGGACGCCTCCAATGGCCGAGCGAAGCAACTCCCGTGCCTCCCGGGACCTCGGTCTCAGCGCTCCCGGCCGTCCACGCCGAAGCCGGCCCGGCGCAGCGCGTCCACCGCGGCCGCGAGGTCCGTCTCCTTGACCAGGATGTAATCGGTGTCGAAGGTGGAGAGCGCGAAGAGACCCAGGCCGGCCCCGGCCAGGCTGCCCGACAACGCGGACAGCACGCCGATCTCCTGGAACGGGATCGGCCCTTCGAGCTTGAACGCGCGCCAGCCGGCCTCGACGCGCGCGCCGCGCGGCGCGTCCTCCGCGAGGCAGACCACCGACGTCTCTTCCGCGGTGCGGGTGATGGAGAGCAACGGTCCCGCGCGCGGGACGGGCCAGGGCGCGCAGGCGGGGAGACGGCAGACCGCGAACCGTCCTTCGAGCAGCGAGAGCCGGCGCGCGCCCGCGGACAGGACACCAGGAGGCCCCGCGCACGGCGCCCCCGCCATGGGAGCGTGATCCGGGGAGGACATGAGGCCGGGGATCATAGCATTCGAGAAACCGGGCCCCGCAGTGCGCCCGGCCACTCCGGCCTCGCGGGGCCGCTCCGGCCCCGCGGTCACAACATCTTGCGGACCGCGCGCACGATGGCGTCCGCGGAGATTCCATGCGCTTCGAGCAGCTCGGTGGGCTTGCCCGATCGTGGGATCTCGCGCACGCCCAGGATCTCCAGCCGCGTGCCGCCGCCCAGGACGGCGGCCACCGCCTCCCCGATCCCGCCGCGCACGCTGTGGTCTTCCACGGTGATCAGGCCGCGGGTCTCGCGCGCGGCGCGGCGAAGGGTGTCCGCGTCGATGGGCTGCACGGAGTAGAGATCGATGACGCGCACGGGCACGCCGTCCT
>DASTLK010000240.1:0-2723 GCA_035715025.1 Vicinamibacteria bacterium | reverse complement strand
CCGCCTCCGCCCGCGGCCAGGGCCGTGGTGTCGCCGCTGCCGAAGGCCACCGGCGCGGGCGCGATGCGCGCGCCGGCCAGGCCGAAGTCCGTCACCTTGGCCACGCCCTCCGCGGTCATCATCACGTTCGCGGGCTTCACGTCGCGATGGACGAGGCCCTGCTCGTGGGCGTCGTGCAGGCCCCACGCGAATTGCACGGCCGCGTCGAGGATCGTGTCCAGCGTGAGCAGGCGGCGCGCACGGATCGCGTCGCCGAGGGTCCCGCCGTCCACGTATTCCGCGAAGACGCGCGGGATCCCTTCCAGCCGCCGCACGTAGTAGCACGACACCATGTACGGATGGAGCGGGAGGTTCACCCACGTCTCGGCCTCGCGCTCGAACGCTTCGACGCCGCCGGCGGCGTCCAGCGCCTGCTTGAGCGGGA
This sequence comes from Vicinamibacteria bacterium, assembly GCA_035715025.1. Classification (GTDB taxonomy): domain Bacteria; phylum Acidobacteriota; class Vicinamibacteria; order Fen-336; family Fen-336; genus AA29. Next base: position 2,299 of record DASTLK010000240.1, on the reverse strand, counting down.
CCTTGACCGCGAGGTCGACGCCCCAGCCGCGATGGTGGACGCGGTAGACGCGGCCCATGCCGCCCTGACCGAGGAGGCCCGCGACCTCGTACAGGCCGAGCACGACGTCGCCCGTCTTCCATTCCCTCGGGCCGGCGGCGGATGGCGCGGCTTCGACGACCGTCGGCACGGGGGCACCGGGCGGCGGGGGCGCCGCCTCCGGCAGGGTGGGAACGGGCGCACCGGGCTGCCGCAGCGAAGGCGCGGCCACGGTGGGCGCCGGACCTTCGGCGGGGGCGGGCCGCGAAGGTTCGGCCACGGTCAGGGCCGGCGCCGTGGCCGGGACGAGGAAGCTCATTCCGCATTGCGAGCAGCGCACGGTCCTGCCCGCGATGCGCGCGGGCGCGTTCCCCGTCTTGTGGCAGCTCGGACAGGTGATGCGAAGGGTGGCGGCGTCGGCCATCAGAGCGCCTTGCGCAGAGCGTCGCGGAATTCGGTGGCGGAAGAATAGCGGCGGGCGAGGTCGTCGTCCACGGCGCGGTCGACGACCTCGGCCAGAGCGGCCGGGATCTGCGGCTTGCGGTCGCGGATCGGTACCACGTTGCCCCCGAGCACGACCGCGAGCGGATCCTTGGCCGCCTGGAAATCGCGCACGTAGCGCAGGGTGAGCATGTAGTAGACCGTCGCCCCCATGCTCCAGACGTCGCTGGCCGGCCGGAGCAGTCGGAAGTTCGTGAGCTGCTCGCGGGGCATGAACTGCAGCGTCCCCGCCGCGAAGCCGGTAGCGGTCATGCCGCTCAGGCCGGCCTGCTGGAAGCTCTTGGCCAGGCCGAAGTCCGTCAGCTTGGCCACCGTCATCTCCGCGTCCGTGAGGAGGATATTCTCGGGCTTGATGTCGCGGTGGATGAAACCCTGGTCGTGGGCGAAGCTGAGCCCCTCGAGCGCCTGCTGGGCGAGGCGCATGGCCACGCCGAGATCGAGCGGCTGCTGCCGCTTCAGCAGCGCGCCGGAGAGGCTGCCGCCCGCGCAGTACTCCATCGCGAAGTAGAAGACGTCTCCCTGCGAGCCGTGAGCGTGCATGGTGACCACGTTGGGATGGCGGAGGCTTCCCGTCACCGCGATCTCGCGGTCGAACACTTCACGCGCGTGCGCGTCCACCGCCGCCTCGGGACGCATGAGCTTGAGGGCGAAGGTGGCGCCGTCGGAAAGGCGCGTGGCCAGATGGACGACGCCCATTCCGCCTCGTCCGAGCAGGGGACCCAGCGCATAGCCGGCCACCGTCGCCTGCGGCCCTGTCTTGGAGGAGTCCGCGACCTCGATGAGGAGGTCGAGCGGAGACGGGTCGCGCACGGGTGGCGTCGGCGGCGGCACCAGCGCCGTGACCCCGTCGATGCGGACGTTGATCACGGTGGCGCCGACGCGGATGAGGTCGCCGTCCCGGAGGTCCACCTGCGGCCAGGGCTGCTGGGCCGCCTGCTCCGGGCTGAGGTGCTTCTCGCGCCCCCCGTGCTTCCGTCCGTTCACGTAGGTGCCGTTGAGGCTGCCCAGGTCGCGCAGCCGCGCGGCCGGAGGGTTCACCTCGAGGAGGAAGTGATGGCGCGAGGCCGTGGCGTCGTCCGGGGCCAGCTCGGCATGGCAGTCGGGCGCGCGGCCGAAGAGGAACGTGTCGTGGCCGTCGAACTCGAAGTGCTTCCCCTGGATCGGGCCCGCCACTACGTCCAGGCAGACGCGAGCGGGCATGGGCGTGCGGGATTATAGGCTCGAACCATCGGGCGTCTCCCCGAGGGGGCGAGGAGCGACGAGGCCGAGGCCGGCCAGTGCGAGCGCAGCCGCCACCTTGGGCACGCGGGGGAAGCGCATCGGCGAGGCTCTACTTGTTGGGGACCCGGATGGAGCGGAGCGGCGCGCGTGACGTCGGGCGGCGCGACCGCGGCCGTTCGCGCCACTCTTCGGGAGTCAGGGCGCTGAGCTGGCCCGCGACCTCGACCACGCCGTAGCGCACGTGCGCGCGCATGGCCGCGTCCGCGCGCTCGGCGTTGCCGGAGATGAGGGCCTCGACCAGGTTGCTGTGGAACCCGGCCGGGAGCGGCGTGCGGCGGCCGGCCACGTCGAAGAGCCAGTTCAGGATGAGGACGTGGTTGCGCTCGATCATGCGCTGCAGGAGCGCGCTGCCGGCGTGCTCGGCGATGCGCATGTGCAGCTCCACGTGCCGGCTGTGCACGGAGAAGCGGAAGGCGGGATCGTTGCCGTCCTCCGCCATGCGGTCGAAGAGCGCGTCGACCTGCTTGCCCAGGCGCACCAGCTCCTGGCGATTGGCGGG
>DASTLK010000239.1:0-11062 GCA_035715025.1 Vicinamibacteria bacterium | reverse complement strand
CAACGCGGCGAAGGGCTTGGCGAGGGCGAGCCGGCGGCGGCGGGGCGCATGGCATGCCCGCGCAGCGTGTTCTGGATGAGCATCGGCCGCCATCCCCCGTCGCTGCGGAGGTAGAGGACCGACGTCACGCCCTGCCGAACGTCGGTGCCGGCGGTGAGGGTCCAGCGGAAGGTCGCCCAGCCCGAGTCTCCGCGGCGATCCACGCTCAAGTCCGAGATCTCGATGCGGCGCGGCGGGTCCGCGGTGAAGATGCGGCCGAAAGTGCGGAGCACGCGCTCGCGGCCCGAGATGACCGCGCCATCCTCGGCGATGTAGACGGACTTCGGGTCCAGGACGGATTCGTAGTAGGAAAGGTCGCGCGCGTTGTAGGCGGTGACGGCGCGCTGGACTTCCGCCGTCAGGTCGTCCGCCACCGCCGCCGCCTTCGGGGCGGCGGGCGGGGAGGGGGCCTGGGGACGGGCAACGACTAGCAGGCCTAGAAGAAAGAGGGAATGCATGGGACCTCCCGCGACCTCGTTTCCAGGATCCTAACACGCGGGTCGGGGACGGGCCGGCTAAACACTTCTTGACCGAAACATGTAATGCGAGGTAATGTTTTTTGCCTTGGGCGCGCCTGCGCCGCATGCCGACCCCCTGCACGCAGGCGATGGCCCGTGTGAACGAGGGAACAAATGGCCCTGGGGGACTCGCAGAGCGACCCTACGGAGACCGAGGCGGACATCCCGGCGCAACCGCCTGATCCGCTTCCGTCCGTCGAGCTCGACCCCGGCGCGCGCCGCCTATTCGACACGCTGCACGTCGGCGTGGTGGTCCAGGGATCGTCCTCCGAGGTCCTCTATTGCAACCGCCGCGCCCGCGAGCTGCTGGGCGTCGACGAGAGCCAGATCCTCGGCCGCACGTCGCTCGACGCGGACAACGTCGCCTTCCGTGAGGACGGAACGCCCCTGCTCGGCTCCGAGCACCCCGCGCCGCAGGTCATCGCCACCCGTCGCCCCGTCCGCGACGCCGTGATGCGCTGGCATCGTCCCGGCGGAGGCGGACAGGTCTGGTTGCTCGTCAACGCCGATCCCGAGATCGCCCCCGACGGCCGCGTCGACCGCGTGATCGTCACCCTTTCCGACGTGACGCCGCTGCACGTCGCCACCGAGCGGCTGCGCGACAGCGAGAGCCGCTACCGGCAGCTCGTCGAGAACGCGCAGGACATCATCTATCGCACGGACATGTGGGGGTTCTTCACCTACGTGAACCCGGTGGCGACGCGGGTGACGGGCTGGGCGCCGGACAAGATCCTGGGCAAGCATTTCCTCGAGTTGATCCGCGAGGATCACCGCGCTCGGGTCGAGGAGCGCCTCAAAGCGCAGTTCCGCGACCGGGTGAGCAGCACGTACGACGAGTTCATCGCCGTCACCCTCCGCGGTGACGAGATCTGGATCGGCCAGAACGTGCAGCTCCTGACCGAAGGGACGAAGGTCGTGGGCTTCCAGGCCGTCGCGCGCGACATCACGCGGCGCAAGCGCGCGGAGGAGGCGGTCGAGCGCGAGCGGCGCCAGCTGCGCGACGTGGTCGCCCACGCCCCCGTGGCCATGGCCATCCTGGACGGCGAAGGCACGCTCCTGGCCCACAGCGAGCAGTGGCTCCAGCTCTGGCGGCTGCCCGCGCTCGCGCTGCCCGCCCGCCGGCATGGAGACTCGCTGCCCGCCGTCTTCGCGGACGCGCTCGCGCGCAGCCGGAAGGCACCGCTGGTCTCCTCCACCGAGCAGCTCATCGAGCGCCCCGACGGGTCCGCCGTGTACGTGACCTGGGCCGTGCATCCGTGGCGCGGGCCGGGGGCCGAGGTGGCGGGCGTGGTGGCGGTGGCGCAGGACATCGACGTGCTCGTGCGCGCCCGCCAGGCGGCGCAGGAGACCTCGCGCGTCAAGTCGGAGTTCCTGGCCAACGTCAGCCACGAGCTGCGCACGCCGCTCAACGGCGTGCTGGGCATGGCCCGCCTGCTCCTGGACACTTCGCTCGACGCCACCCAGAAGGAGTACGCCGAGATCATCCGGCGCTCCGGGCGCGAGCTCCTGGGCGTGGTGGACGCGATCCTCGACTTCGCGCGCGCGGAAGCCGGCCGCCTCGAGCTGGAAGACGGCGAGTTGGAGCCGCGTCGCATCGTGGAGGAGGTGTGCGCCTCCGTCGCGGCGGAAGCGGCGGCCAAGGGCATCCACGTCACGTCGCTGGTGGCGGAGGAGGTCCCGCCGCTCCTGCGCGGAGACGGCGCGCGGCTGCGCCAGGTGCTCCTCAGCCTCCTCGGCAACGCGATCAAGTTCACCCCCACGGGCACGGTGGTGGCGCGGGCCGGCCTCGTGCGCGGAACCGACGAAGCGGCCTCCGTCCTCCGTTTCGAGGTGGCGGACTCGGGGATCGGGATCGACACCGCGACGCAGGCGCGCTTGTTCCAGCCCTTCGTGCAGGCGGACGGGTCCACGACGCGCCGTTTCGGCGGGGCCGGGCTGGGGCTCGCACTGTGCCGGCGCATCGTCACCGCCATGGGCGGCCAGATCGGCGTGCGCAGCGAGCCCGGGCAGGGCAGCACCTTCTGGTTCACCGTTCGCTTCTCGCGGCCGGACGGCGCTCGCGCCAAGGACGCGGACCGGCGGCGCGGAGGCCGCATCCTCGTGGTCGAGGACAACACGGTCAACCAGAAGGTCGCGGTGGCCATGATCGAGAGCCTCGGCTACGGCGCGGAGGCGGTGGGCAACGGCCTGGAGGCGGTCGAGGCCTGCTCGCGCCACACCTACGAAGCGATCCTCATGGACTGCCAGATGCCGCAGATGGACGGCTTCAAGGCGACCGCGTTCATCCGCCAGCGCGAAGGCCTGAGCCACCGCACGCCCATCATCGCGCTGACCGCGAGCGTGACCGCCGAGGACCGCCAGCGCTGCCTGGCCGCCGGGATGGACGACTACCTGAGCAAGCCGGTGCCGCGGGAGGCGCTGGCCAGCACCCTCCGCAAGTGGATCCCCACCGTGGCCACGCCGCCGCCGGTCGAGACGGCCGCCACCCCGTCGACGCTCGCGGTGAGCCATCCCCTGCGCGTGCTGGAGGCGCATGCGGGCCCACGCGCCCTGGCCGAGGTGATCGACGTGTTCCTGCAGACGATCCCCCGCCGCCTCGACGATCTGCGGCAGGCGCACGCCCGCGGCGACGTGGATTCCATCCGCGCCCTCGCGCACAGCCTCAAGGGCGCGTCCGCGCAGATCGGCGCACGTGGGATGGCCGACATCTGCGTCCAGATCGAATCCCTCGTGCGCGGCGGCGACACCTCCGCGCTGGGCGGCCTTCTCACCAGCCTGGAAGCGGACTACGCCGTCGTGAGCGCGTCGCTGCGCGAGGAGCGACGGCGGGTGTCGGGCCAGGTCCCGAAGTAGAGCTTTAATCTCAGGGGAGGAACTCACGCCCCACCCGGGAAGGCGTGAGCTCCCCCCCTGAAACCCCCCGTCGCGCGCCGCCGCTGCGCGGCGCCGCGCTCACTGGTCGGCTAGAGTTCGGCCTTCATGCCAGCGCTCCCGCGGACTGTCCGGCGCCTCGGCCTCGTCAGCCTGCTCACGGACGCCAGCAGCGAGATGATCTATCCGCTGCTGCCGTCGTTCCTCACGGGCGTGCTCGGCGCGGGGCCCGCCTTCGTCGGGCTCGTGGAGGGGCTCGCGGAGTCCGTGGCCAGCCTCCTCAAGCTGGCGTCGGGCCGGATCTCCGACCGCATGCGCAGGCGCAAGCCCCTGATCGTGGGCGGCTACACGTTGTCGTCGCTCGCGCGCCCGCTGGTCGCGGCGGCGACGGCGCCCTGGCACGTGCTGGTGGTGCGGATCGCGGACCGCATCGGCAAGGGCGTGCGCGGCGCGCCACGCGACGCCCTCCTCGCTCAGGTGACGCCGCGCGAGGACCTCGGCCGAGCCTACGGCTTCCACCGCGCGATGGATCACGCGGGCGCAGTCGTGGGGCCCCTGATCGCGTCCGTCCTCCTGCTCCTCCACGTCGAGCTGCGGACGGTGTTCGCCCTCGCCGCCCTTCCCGCCCTGGCCAGCGTGCTCGTGCTGGTGTTCGCCGTGCAGGAGGTGCCGTCCGCGACGGCGCTCGCGTCGGCTCCCCCGACGGCGGTGGAGACGCCGGGGACGAAGCCGGCGCCGCGCGGGCTGGGCCGGCTGCTCGCCGTGATCGGCCTCTTCACCCTCGGCAACTCGTCGGATGCGTTCCTTCTCCTCCGCGCACAGGACGCCGGCGTCGCCCTGCCGCTCATCCCGATCCTGTGGACGGCTCACCACGTCGTGAAGTCGGCGGCGAGCACGGCGGGCGGCGCCCTGTCCGACCGCGTGGGCCGGCGCGCCGCCATCGCCGCGGGCTGGGTCCTCTATGCGCTCGCCTACGCGGGCCTGGCCCTGGCGAGCTCGCCCTGGCCGGTGTGGGCGCTTTTCGCGGTCTACGGCCTCCACCACGCGCTCACGGAGGGACCGGAGCGCGCCCTGGTCGCGGAAATGGCGGCCGGCGAGGCGCGCGGACGCGCGTTCGGCCTGTACTACGCGCTCACCGGCGCCCTTCTTCTTCCCGCGAGCCTGCTCACGGGCGCGCTCTGGCAGCGCATCTCGCCCGCGGCCGCGCTGCTCACCGGCGCGGCGATCGCCCTCGTCGCCGCGATCGCGCTGCTCGCGGTCGTGCGCGAGCCCCCGCGCGGAGGCGCGTGATCAGAGCGGAGGGCTCGGTGACGGCGTCGGGCTCGATGAGGGCGCCGGGCCGGGTGCGGGCGCTCGGGCGGGCTCCTCGCGGGCGGGCGGGGCCTCGGAGGCTACGGGTGCCGTGGACACCGCGGCCTCCGGTTGCGGCCGGCGCGCCGGCACGGGCGATGCCTCCTCGACCGGCGTACCCACGCCCGGAGAGGGCGCCGGGGACGAGGGCGTGTACGAGCGCATCGGCTCCTTCGCCGCCGTCCCGTCCCCCAGGCGCACGAGCTCGCCGCCGGGCGTACTCGTCTGGGGCACGTCTTCGAGCGGCACTCCCGTCTCCATCCCTTCCTCGTAGTCCGGCAGCGGCGGCAGGGGCAGCATCTCGGCGGTCAGGATCGGGCCCTGGCTCGGGCAGACGGTGACGGGCACCGCGCCTTGGACGAACAGCTCCTTGTAGGCGACGCCCGACAGCGGCGCGCAGCCCGATGCCAGCAGCAGCCCCGTCTGGGGGTCGACCATTCCCTCGACGACCCCGCCGGGCATCGGCCAGGGCGCCGGAGCCTTGTGCCCCGCGTAGATCCGCGTCATGAGGCGCGCCCACACCGGCGCGGCCAGGCGCCCCCCCGTGGCCTTGGCCATGATCGGCCGCGGCCGGTCGAAGCCCATCCACACCGCGGCCACGATCTCCGGCGTGTAGCCGACGAACCACGCGTCCGCGCCGTCGTTGGTGGTGCCGGTCTTGCCGGCGGCGGGCGCGCGGAAACCGGCGTCTCGCACCGCCGTGCCCGTGCCGCGCGTGAGCACGTCCTCGAGCGCATCCGTGATGACATAGGCCACCGCGGCGTCGAGGACGTGCTTCCTCTTCGGCTCGTCCGCCTGCCACAGCACCTGACCGTCCTCGCCCTCGACGCGCACCACGAAGCGCGGGCGCACGCCCTCGCCCAGCCCGGCGAAGGCGGTGTAGGCCGCGGTCAGCTCCACCGGGCTCACCGCGACCGTCCCCAGCGCCATCGAAGGCTCCTCGGGGATGGGCGGATCGATGCCGGCCTGCTCCGCGAGCTCGGCGATCCGGTGGGTGCCGACGTCCTGGGCCAGGCGGACGGTGGGGACGTTCTTCGATCGCACCAGCGCATCGCGCAGCGTGATCTCGCCATCGAAGGCGCCGTCGAAGTTCTTCGGGCTCCAGGACTGGCGGCCGCCGAGGCTGACCTGCAGCGGCTCGTCGAGCACCTTCTGGTTCAGCATCCGGCCCGAGGCCACCGCCGTCGCGTACACGAACGGCTTGAAGGCGCTGCCCGCCTGCCGCCGCGCGGACTTCACACGGTCGAAGCGCGAGTGCAGGAAGTCGCGGCCGCCTACCCAGGCCAGAACGTCGCCGGTAGTGGCGTCGAGCGCGACCACGGCCCCCTGCAGGTAGGGCGTCTCGCCATCGTCCGCGACCTCGAGCCCCGGCGCGTAGCGAGGGGCCGAGAGGCGGCCGAGGGCGCCGCCCTCGATCGCGCGCAGCTGGCGCTCGAGCTCCTCCTCCGCCGCCTTCTGGGCCGTCCGGTCGAGCGTGGTGTGGACGCGCAGCTTGTGGCCGTAGAAATCGTCGCCGAGGCGGTCCTCCAGCTCGCGCCTCACCTCCTCGACGAAGTACGCGGCGAAGGGCGCGTTCGGCCTCTCCGCGCGCGGCTTGGAGACGACGCCGAGAGGCGCTTTCCGCGCGGCCTCCGCCTCGGCGGCAGGGATGCGCCGTTGCGCCGCCATCTGGGTGAGCACGAGGTCCCGACGCTCGCGCGCCTCCTTGGGATGGCGCCGCGGGTCGTAGTGCGACGGGGCCTTCGGCATGGCGGCGAGGAGCGCGGCCTGGGGCAGCGTCAGGTCCTTCGCGCCGCGGCCGAAGTACTGGCGGGCCGCGGCCTCGATGCCGCGCGCGCCACTGCCGAAATAGATCCGGTTGAGGTACATCTCCAGGATCTCGTCCTTCGTGAAGGTGTCCTCGATCTCCTGCGCGACGCGCACCTCGAGGATCTTGCGTCCCATCGTCCGCTCCTGGCCAGGCAGGTCCTCCGGGAACACGTTGCGGGCGAGCTGCATGGTCAGGGTGCTCGAGCCCTCGTGGACGTTGCCCGCGCGCAGGTTGTTCCACAGCGCGCCCAGCACGCGACGCAGATCGATCGCGTCGTGCTCGCGAAAGCGCTGGTCCTCGATCGCGATGAAGGCTTCGGGCACGTACCGAGGCAAGCGGGCCAGGGGGATGAGCTCGCCTTCGATGGGTGCGAGGTCCGCGAAAACCTTGCCGTTGCGATCCACGAGGACGGAGGCGCCACCCGGCTGGTAGGAGGTCAGACGACGGACGTCGGGGCAGCCCATGAAGAAGCAGCGGCTCCAGGCCACGGCCAGGAGGATCGCGAGCATGGGAATCCCGATGGCCACGCCGCGGACGGCGGGACGGGTCTCGCGCCATCGCTCGGACAAGGGCACTCTCTCCATGCGGCAGGCTTCAAGAGCAAGGCCCTTGCCATGCCGGCCGCACCGTGGGGCCAGCGGATTGGCCATCCCGCGCGAAGGGGGGACAGGCGAGCGTGTAAGAAGGAAAAAGTCCTAGGCGGGCCGGCGGCGCCAGTAGAGATAGGCGGGCACGCCGAGGGCCACCAGGATGAGGCCGAGCACGGACTCGCGTGGCCGCTCGAGCAGCGTGTTCCCGACCAGCAGCAGCGACGCGAGGATGAAGAGGACGGGGACCACCGGATAGCCCCACACGCGGTAGGGCCGCGGCGCGTCGGGCCTCGTGTGCCGCAAGACGAACACGGCGGCGCCCGTCGCGACGTGAAAGAGGAGCGCGGCGAAGACGACATAGGTGAAGAGCTGATCGTAGGTCCCGGAGACGGTCAGGACGATCGCCCAGAGGCTCTGGGCCCAGAGGCTCCTCACCGGCGTCCGGTAGCGCGGGTGGATCACCGCCAGCGACCGGAAGAAGACGCCGTCCGCGGCCATCGGTTGGTAGATCCGAGAGCTGTACAGGATGGTCGCGCTGACACAACCCAGCGCCGAGACGACCACCACCGCCGAGAGCAGTCGCGCCCCCCGCGGTCCCAGGAGCGCGGCCGCCACCGCTTCCGCGATGCGCGGGTGGCTCGCCATCTCCGCGACACTCAGCGTGCGCACGAACACGACGTTCACGAGTACGTAGAGCGAGACGACGCCGGCCGTGCCGAGGATGATCCCCAGGGGCAGGTTCCGCCCGGGGTCCTTCATCTCCCCCGCCGAAAAGGTGAGCCCGTACCAGCCGTCGTAGGTCCACAGGGCCGCGATCATGGCCACGCCGAATCCGGCGAGGGCGTGCGGCGGCACCGCCCCCGAGGCCACGGGCAGGGGTGACGGCCAGGTCAACGCGGCCACGAGGAAGACCGCGATTCCTCCGAGCTTGAGCAGGGTCAGGCCGTTCTGGACCCACGCGCCTTCCTTCACGCCGAACTGATTCACGATCGTAAGGATCAGGATCGCGCCCACGCCCGCGAGCTGTCCGCCGCTGAGCGTCCAGCGCCAGGGGCCAAAGGGAGCGGACACGAGGACATGGCCAGTGGAGAGGAAGGGGAAGAAGCTGCCCAGGTATTCGCCGAAGCCGACGGCGAGGGCCGCGATGCCGCCGCTCATGATCACGAAGAAGCTGGCCCATCCGTAGAGGAAGCCCCAGAGAGGACCGTAGGCCTCCTTCACGAAGTCGTAGATGCCACCGGCGCGCGGAAAAAGGACGCCGAGCTCCGCGTAGGTGAGGGCGCCCGCGAGCGTCAGGAGGCCGCCCACCAGCCACACCAGCACGATCAGGCCCGGGTGCGGGAGCACGCGGGCCATGTCGCTCGTCGTCAGGAAGATGCCCGTGCCGACGACGGCGCCGATCGTGATGAGCGCGCCGTCCCACGCGCCCAGCGCGCGGACCAGGCCAACGGGCGGCGCGCTCCCCCGGTCGTCCACGACGCGCTCCGAGGCCGCCATCCGCGGCGAGGCTATATGCCGCGCCGGCGGCGGTCAAACCCGCCGCCGGGCGCGGCCGGGACGGATATCAGTGCGCGACGAGTTCCGGCTCGACGGCGGCCGGAGCGCCCAGCAATTCCTCGAAGAGCGCGTGGTAGTGGACCATCGCCTGGCGCAGGTCTTCCGTGCTTGCCTGCTGGCCGGCGCTGTTCACCGCGATCGCGTGCGCGGCGCGATAGTTCGTCACGAGCTGCGGATGGACCACGGACAGGTCCGCCGCCCGCTGCTCGAAGTCGGTCATGGGATAGCCGCGGACGCGCATCACTTCCGTCACGAGCTGGTCCGCCTCCGCCACCGCCGTGGGCGGGCTGTCCACGAACCGCTCCTGCGCACTCCGCCACAAGCCGGCGAAGCGCCCGTGCTCGGTCGTGGTGAGGGGACGGATCTGGAGATGCTCGACGCGCTTCGTGCGCGCGTCCAGCTCCGCCTCGGCCTTCGTTCTCTCAACCGCCGTCTCCAGGGCACGGTCGTACTCCGGCCCGAACCGATCGGCGAGTGTCCGGGTGTGCCGCTTTCTCAGGGCGAGGACCATGGCGAGAGCGACAACGGCCGCGACGACGACGGCGACGAGGACCTGTGTAGACGTCATCGGATCCCCCTTTCGAGCGAACTCGAGGAGTTATTGCAAACCACGTGCCCCTCCCGTTCCCGTTCCCGTCTCCGTCTCCGTGCCCGTCCGTTCAACCGACCTGGCCTCGCGGTGGCGCCGGATATGATCCGAGCGTGCGTCCGGGTCCCCTCGTCCTCCTCGTGCCTTCCCGGGCGGCGGGCATGGAACTCCCTCGCCGCCTCGCGTCCACCGGACGTGCGGTGGCCGGCGTCTATCCCTTGAGCTTGAGTGACCTCGCGCGCGCGGTGGCCGAGCCCGCGCTGCTCGGACGAGGCCTGCAGGCCTGGGATGCCGGCCACGCCGCCCTCGTCGCGGCCCGGCTCCTGGAAGCACCGCATCGCCTGAAGCTGGCGCCGGACGTGCCCCTCGATCGCGTGGCCATCGCGCTCGCGCGCACCCTGTCCGAGCTCCGCCGCGCGGAAGTCGATCCCGCGCGCCTCGACACGGCGGCCGACGCGGGCGCGACGCCGGAAGACCGCGAGCGGCTGCGCGCGCTGGCCGGGCTCTATCGCGGCTTCCACGAGCGCATCGAAGGACAGTTCGCCGATCACGCGACGCTCTTCCGCGCCGCCCGCGAGCACCTCGCCGACGCCCGCTGGCTCGAAGGCGCGGAGATCCTCGTGGCCGACGATCTCGAGCTCGACGCGGTCGAGCGCCGTTTGCTGACCGCGCTCGCCGCGCGCTTCCCCATGCGGCGGATCGGCCGCGTCCGGCCGCCCGCGATCGCGGCCTCGGGCTTCGCGGGATGGGCCGACGTCAATGGAATCCGCGAGGTCGAATGGAAGGAGACGGAGCTGGCGGCGATCGCGCCGTCGCCTTCCGCCGCCGCGCTCCAGCGCGTGAAGGCCCGCTTGTTCGAGCCGCCGAGCGGCCCGGCCGACCGCGACGACTCCGTCGATCTCGTCACCGCGCCCGGCGAGGCGGCGGAGGTCCGCGGCGTCGTACGCGCCCTCCTCCGGGAAGCGGCGCGGGGCGTCCCCTTCGAGGACATGGGCGTGCTCCTGCCACGGCCCCAGGAGTACGCGCCGCTGTTCACGGACCTGCTCGCGCGCCTGGGCATCCCCTGCCGCCTGCATCCCTCCCTGCCCCTGCGCTTCGGCCGCACCGCGCGATCGCTGCTGCTGCTCCTGCGCTGCCGCGGGCTGCGGCGGGCGGAGGTGATGGAGCTGCTCACCTTCGCGCCCATTCCGTTCGCGGAGATGCTCGGCGAAGACGTGACGCCGCATCCCGCGCAGTGGGACGCCATGAGCCGCGACATCGGGATCGTGTCCGGCCTCGACCGCTGGATCGTCGGGCTGCGCGGGCAGGCGGAGACGGACCGCGAGGAAGCGGCGCGAGAGGGCGATCCGGAGCGCGCGGCGCGGCGGCGGCGGCGGGCCGACGACGCGGACGCCTTGCTCCGGGTCGTCGAGCTGCTCTCCGGCACGCTGGACGCCTTGAGCGGAGAGGCCTCGTGGCCGGACTGGTCCGCGCGCCTGCGCGGCGTGGTGGACCAGTGGCTGGGGCGCGAGCGGGACCGCGAGGCGGTGGGCGAGGTCGTGGCCGATCTCGGCGGTCTCGCCTTCCTCGGCGCCCGCGCGCCCTGGCGCGAAGTGGAGCGGGTCCTGGAGGCGCGCTTCGAGTGGGAGCGGCTGCCCCTGGATTCGCTCGCGACGGGCGCCGTCCACGTCGGCGTGCTGGACGCGCTGGCCGGCCTGCCCTTCCGCGTGGTCGCGATCCCCGGTCTCGTCGAGGGCGG
>DASTLK010000238.1:0-3334 GCA_035715025.1 Vicinamibacteria bacterium | reverse complement strand
CCGGCCTCGACCTGTCGTTGGATGCGGTAGGCCGATTCCTGGATCTGGCGCTGGATCTCGCCGCGCTGTTCGCGGCGCGCCGCCTCTGGCCCCGATCGGCCTGGGTCCAGGGCCTGCGCGAGGTGCTGCCGTTCCTCACCTGCATCCTCATCTATACGAACCTGCACGACACCATCGGCTTCGTGAACCCGCACGACGTGCACGGCGTGCTGGCCGAGATGGACCGCGAGCTGTTCGGCGTCATTCCCTGCGTCTGGGCGCAGCAGTTCATCACGCCGGCGCGCACCGAGCTGATGAACTTCCTCTACCTGAACTTCTTCTGGATCGCGCCCTCCACCGCGCTGCTGCTCCTGGTGCGCCGGCGCCTGCCCGAGTTCCGGGCCACGATCATGGGCGTGCTCGTCTGCTTCTACTTCGGGTACTTCCTGTACGTCGTCTTCCCGGCCGCGCCGCCGCGGCTCGTGCTTCCGTACGAGTTCAAGCGCAACCTGCAGGGCTATCCGTCCCTGATGTCGAACCTCTCCGCGAGCGCGTTCTCCCTCCTGCCCGTGGACAGCCGCGCCGCCTTCCCCTCGCTCCATGCGGCGGTGTCGCTGGTCGCCATGATCTACGCCTGGCGGTTCCTGCGCCCGTGGTTCTGGATCCTGCTGCCCTTCTGCCTCGGGCTGTGGGTCTCGACCATCTACCTGCGCCATCACTTCGCGGTGGACCTCCTCGCGGGATGGGCGCTGGCGCCCCTGGCCGTGTGGGTGGCCCCGCGGCTGGACGCCTGGTGGTCGGCCCGCCAGGCCGCCCTCGGCTACGCGCCCGCCCGCGGCGCCCCCGTCCCCGTTCGCGCCACCGCTGTCACCGCCTGACGTGCATTTGCGGAAGGGCCCGTGTGGTCATCCGCCGTCCAATTCTTCAAGCGATCAGAAGACACCAGCGACCGTCCACCGTCCGGTGTCTTCTGGATAATTGTTGTGGCTCGCATCCACGATGCGGGCGGCGCCATCGGTGATCGTTCCGTCCACGCCGCACTGGCGGGCCGCGCGCACGAGATCCGGCGAAGAGGCCCGGCGGTCGATGACGAAGAACATCGGCTCCTGGCTCAGGCCCGCCCGATAGGCGACGCTCAGCGAGAGGGGCGCGCGCCCGGGGGCCGGACCGACCAGCACGTACTCGCCGTAAGCCCGATCCTGGCGGGGCGGCTCCGCGCGGTGGCAGAGCCGCCAGCCGCCGCCGGAGGCCTCGAAGCTCTCGCGCGCGCCCAGGGGGAACCGCAGGAGGGGCGCGTCCGCGATGCGCAGCTCCGCCTCCCCGCGCGTGCCGGAGTAGGCGGCGAACACGAAGGCCGTCGGTCCGGCGGCGGCGGCGGGCGCGCTCTCCCAATCGATCCGCCCTTCGTTGGTCCCGGGCACCACGACGCGGATGCGGTGCACGGCCGGGATCGCCTTGCCTTCTCCCGAGCGCGGCACGACGGCGCTCTCCGAATCGAGACTCCGGAGGGGCTCGCTCACCGGGAGCCGATAGTCGCCGTCGTATTCGATCTTGAGCGCGACGTAGTGCGGCCAATCGCCGAACGATGGACCCTCGTATTCCCGGTCCTGGCCCGTGAAGCGATCCCCGCGCAGGACGGCTTCCGTCCCCTCCGGCACGCTCAGGCGGATGCGCAGGGGCTCTCCCGCGTTCGCCGGTAACGCCGCGGGATCGAGGCGGAGCGCCCACCACTGCGGGTAGCCGCGGCGGTCGCGTCCGCCCGTGGCCGTCGACTCACGCAGCCGCGGCATCGTGGGAAGGAGCGCGCTGCCCGGCCACTGGCGCGAACCGATCGTGACCGACGCCTCTTGCAGGTCGCCGCGAGGCACGGTGAGGTCGAAGAGGACGAACGCCTCCGGGGCGGACCTCAGGCGGCCCAGCGCTTCCGGGGAGAGCCGGATGACCTGCTCGACGCCGGCGACCTCGCCCCCGAGGCGCGTGGAGGTCTCGTGCCACCGACGGTCGCGCACGGCGTGCGCCACCACGAGGATGGCGAGCGCCGCCCCCGCCGCGGCGGCGACGCGGCGCGCGCGCGCGCCCTCGATCGCGATCATGACGAAAGGAAGGGCCAGCACGAGCAGGATCCCGAGCACGCGTCCGACGCGGGCCGCTTCCGGCAACGCGCCGCGTACGAGCACGGCCAGGGCCAGGGTGACGATCGCGGGCGCGGCGACGGTGAGGAGCACGCGCCGTGCGCGCGGCGCACGCCAGGCCGCGTCGGTCGCCACCCGCACCCCGAACACGCCCGCGGACGCGATCAGCAGCGGCATCGCGGGTACGTTGTAGCGGGGCCAGGGAAAGACGAGTCCGTGCAGGACGGCGAGGGCGATCGGGATCAGGAACACGCCGGCCAGGGCCGGCTGCTCGGCCACGACCAGCGCGGCGCCGGCCAGGCCGAGGACGACGATCGCGCGCTGCACGAAGACCTGCAGGGGGTACGGGTAGGGGTAGTCCCACTTGTAGTCGTTCGCGGGGCGGTCGTAGAGGCGATAGGCGTTGTCCAGGACGAGGAGCAGCGACGCGAGGGGACGGGCGGCCACGTAGCGCAGGGTGAAGGCCAGCTGCTTCCCGCGCGAGCGGAGGAGATCGGGATCGCCCGCGCGCGCCTGCGCTTCCATCGCCTTGTAGAACGGATCCTGCTTGAACCGGTAGGGGCCGGTCCAGCCGTCCGTCTCGAGCTGCTGCCAGAAGCCGAAGGGATACGTGGGCCGGAAGGTGACCTGTCCCATCCGGACCACGTCGTCCCGCCCGCCCACCGCCCAGCGGATGCCCGCCCAGACGACGAGCGCGGGCGAAAGGCCGATCAGGAAGGCGGCCACCAGCGCGCGTCCCTCGCGCGCGCGCCACCACCAGCGCGCGCTCGCGATCAGCGAGAGGATGAGGACGGTCACGATGTACTCGAGCACTTGCGCACGCAGCAGCAGGGCCAGGCCGAGAAGGACGCCGGCCGCGGCCATGCGGCGGCGCGAGCCGAGGGAAATCGCCCCCGCGTAGGCGGCGCCCGCCCACACGAGCAGGGCGGCGGTCAGCGGGTCGGGATAGAGACGGCCGGTCTGGACGGAGAAGGTGGCGTAGCCCACGGCCAGGGCCAGGGCCACCAGGCCGCCGGCTCGCGAGCCGGACAGCCGTCGCGCGAGGACGAACACGCCGAGCATGGCCGCCGTGTTCGCGAGGGCCATGACGTCGCGGAGCAGCGCGGTGTCGCCGGGCCGCAGCGCGTCGAGCACGCCGAACAGGGTTCCCACACCGGCGAGGTAGGCGAGGCCGCGCACGGACGCGAAGACGACGGCGAGAGGCTCGCCCGCGCGCAGCCGCG
>DASTLK010000237.1:0-16860 GCA_035715025.1 Vicinamibacteria bacterium | reverse complement strand
GGCCCTGGTCGTGCCCCAGGACGCCCTGCGTTACCTGTACGGCGTCTACAAGGTCTTCACCGTCGAGCGGAGCGCGCTGCACGAGACGGAAGTGAAGCTGGGCGCGCGCGAAGGCGCCGACGTCGAGGTCGTGTCCGGCCTGAAGGAGGGCACGCACGTGGCCGTCCCCCTGGAAGGCGAGGAACTGCGCGACGGCGCGCCGGTCGAGGCGGTCAAGTGATCCCCCCGCCATGACCCTGGCCGAGCTCTGCGTCAAACGCGCCGTCTTCGCGGTCATGCTGATCGCGTTCCTCGGCGTGCTCGGGATCTTCTCGTTCCGCGACCTGGGCGTGGACCTCTTCCCGCGCGCGGATCCCGCGACCGTCAACATCAACATCAAGCTGCCCGGATCCACGCCGGAGGAGATGACGACCCAGGTCGTCCTGCCTCTCGAGGAAGCGCTCTCGACCATCAGCGGCATGGACGAGGTCAGCTCCCAGGTACAGGCCGGCACCGCGCGCATCACCTGCCAGTTCGTGCTCGAGCGCGACATCGAGAGCGCGGCCCAGGACGTGCGCGAGAAGGTGGCGGGAGCGCTGCGCGATCTGCCCCCGAACATCCTGCCCCCCATCATCCAGAAGTCGAACCCCGACTCGGATCCCGTGCTGTCCGTGGTGGTGGCGGGAGACCGCAGCCTGCGCGAGACCACGGAGATCGCGGACAAGAAGATCAAGCGCGTCCTGGAGACGGTGGACGGGGTGGGGGAGGTCAGCCTGACCGGCGCCCGCCTGCGCCAGATCCGCATCTTCGCGGACGCGGACAAGCTGTCCGCCTACGGGCTGACCATCATCGACGTGCAGCAGGCCATCCAGAAGGAGAACGTCGAGGTGCCGGGCGGCACCATCATCCGTGGCGACGCCGAGCTGGGCGTGCGCACCCTGGGCCGCCTGGACGCGGTCAGCCAGTTCGGCGAGATCATCGTGCGCAACGTGGGCGGCACGCCCATCCGCGTGAGCGACCTCGGGCGCGTGGAGGACAGCTTCGCGGAGCCGCGCACCTGGAACGTGCTCGACGGCAAGCAGGCGGTCACCCTCGAGATCCGGCGCCAGTCCGGGACCAACACCGTCAAGATCATCGACACCATCAAGGGGAAGCTGGCCCAGATCGACAAGACCCTGCCCCCCGGCGTGGCCACGCGCATCATTCGCGACCAGTCGGTGTTCATCAACGCGTCCATCGCCTCTCTCGAGGAGCACCTGTTCTTCGGCAGCCTGCTCGCCTCGATGATCGTGTTCCTCTTCATCCGAAACCTGCGGTCCGTCATCATCGCGTCCCTGGCCATTCCGACCTCGATCATCGCCACCTTCACGCTGCTGAAGGTGATGGACTTCACGCTGAACAACATGACCCTGCTCGCCCTGACCCTGGCCGTGGGGATCGTGATCGACGACGCGATCGTCGTGCTGGAGAACATCGATCGCTACCTCCACGAGAAGCGTTACGAGCCGCGCGCCGCCGCCATCGAGGCCACCAAGGAGATCACGCTGGCCGTGCTGGCCACCACCCTCTCCCTGGTCATCATCTTCCTGCCCATCGCGTTCATGAACGGCTACGCCCGCCGCTACGTGAACCAGTTCGGCTGGACGATGGCGTTCTCCATCCTCGTCTCCATGCTGGTGAGCTTCACGCTCACGCCGATGCTCAGCTCGCGACTGCTTCGGCGCCCGCCGGAAGGATCCACGGACCACGAGAAGAAGGAGTGGCCCTTCTTCGCCCGCATCGACGCCCAATACGGCCGCATCCTCCGCTGGTCGCTGGACCATCGGAAGGCGGTGGTGCTGGCGGCCGCCGGCGTGTTCCTCCTCGTGTTCCCGCTGAACTACCTGGTCGGCCGCGACTGGATCCCGCCCGACGACCAGGGCGAGTTGATGGCGAGCCTGAACCTGCCCGAGGGCACCTCCCTCGACGCGACCGCCCGCATCACGACGGAGCTGTCCCAGAAGATCGCGGCCCTCAAGGGGGTGGAGTTCGTGAACCCCTTCGTGCACGAGGCCGCGGTCGCCGGCCACTCGCACATCTACGTGAAGCTCGTGGACCTGGGCAAGCGCAATTTCTCGAACCTGGACGCGGCGGCGGAGGTGCGCAAGCTGTGCGCGGCCGTCCCCAACCTCCGCTACAAGGTGATCATCCCCTCCGCCCTGGGCGGAGGAGAGAACTTCTTCCCCATCCGCGCCCTCATCCTCGGCCCCGACTTCAACGAGGTGGCCCGTCTCTCCAAGGAGGCGGCGGTGCGCGTGCGGACCATCCCCGGGCTCACCGACGTGGACACCAGCGTCAGCATCAACAGCCCGGAGCTGGCGGTGAAGATCGACCGGCAGCGCGCCTCCGACCTGGGCGTGCGCGCGTCCGACGTGGGCAACGCCGTGCGCCTGATGATCGCGGGCGAGGACCAGATCTCGACCTACAAGGAGGGCGACGAGCAATACGACGTCACCCTCCAGCTTCTGCCCGAGCAGCAGAAGAACCCGGAGATCCTGGCCCGCCTGGCCATCCCCTCATCGAAGATCGGCCAGGTGCGCCTCGACAACATCGCGTCCATCGAGCGCGGCGTCGGCCCCGCGCGCATCGAGCGCTACAACCGGCAGTTCCAGGTGCAGATCTACGCCAACAATGAGCCTGGCTTCCCGCTCGACGCGGCGGCGCGGGCGGCCGGGGAGGAGATCCGCAAGGCGGGCCTGCCCCCCGGCTACAACTTCAAGTTCACGGGGTCGGTGAAGATCCTGGACGAGACGACCCGGAACCTCATCATCGCGTTCCTGCTCGCCTCGATCTTCATGTACATGGTCCTGGCCGCGCAGTTCGACAGCTTCCTCCACCCGTTCACGATCATGCTCTCGCTGCCCCTGGCCATCCCGTTCGCTCTGTTCTCCCTGTGGGTCACCGGACGCACGCTGAACCTCTGGAGCTCGTTGGGCGTGCTGCTCCTCCTCGGGATCGTGAAGAAGAACGGCATCCTGCAGGTGGACTACACGAACAAGCTGCGCGAGGAGGGGATGACGCTGCGCGAGGCCATCCTCCAGGCCAACCACGTCCGCCTGCGGCCGATCCTGATGACGACGCTCGCCATCGTGGCCGGCCTCATCCCGACCGCGCTGGGCATCGGCGCCGGATCCGCCCAGCGCTCCGCGGTCGCGGTGACGATCATCGGCGGCCAGATGCTGTGCCTCCTCCCGACCCTGCTCATCACGCCGGTGGCCTATTCTCTGCTGGCGGAGGCGGAGATCCGCGGGATCCGCTTCGGGCCCGCCTGGCTGGGCCGCCTCTGGGAGACCGTGCGCCCCGCGGCCCTGCGGCGGCAATAGGCGGGCGGCCGCGCGGCCGCTCCCGGCCGCCGGTCAGGGCCGCGCCGTCACTCCGAAACGTAATCCGCTGGCGTTGATCCGCGAGCCGGTGGAGTTCAAACGCGCGTATTCCACGCGGACACCGACGAACTTGACGATCACGGCCGCTCCGACGAAGGCGACCATGCCGCGCTCCCCGCGGAAGCTCGGGAACAGGATCGTGTCGAGCGTCTCGAGCGACTCCTTGATGTACGCGTTGCAGTGCGCTTCCGTCCGGTTGGCGACGCCGCATCCGCCGGGATGGGTGAGCACGCGCTGCGCGGGGTTGATGAAGGCGAGGCGGGCGCCGGCCTCGAGTTGCAGGGGGCCCAGGCGCGGCGAGTAGTAACTCAGGCCCGCTGCCTCCCAGAAGTTGTACTTTCCCGGGGTGGTCGGGTCGGCGTCCGGCCCGGGCACGTACGCGCGCGAGATGACCGGATACGGGTAGGCGCCGATCTCGATGCCGATGCTTCCCAACCGATCGCTTCTGCCCGCGCGATCGAGAGCGTAGAGAGGCCAGCGGCCGTAGATGCCGGACGCGACGTAATGATCGACGTCCTCCGCGGAGTGCGCGAGGCCGACCTGAAGCGTCCAGGAATCCTTCGGCTTGCGAACGGTCTTGCCCGACGGTCTCTCGTCCGCCCAGGAGCGGGCGCCGACGGCCACCAGACAAACGGCGACGAGGGCATCACGCCACATCGCGCCATCATAGAGTCGGCCACGGCCGGCAAAGGTCTGGATCGACCGCGGCCATGCGCGGCCGGTAGAAAAGCGGACGGTGGACCGCGGGCGGCGGTCCACCGTCACGCGAAAGGGCGCTACGGGCAGGTCGGGGAGATGTGCTTGAGGCCTGACACCTTCAAGTGGTTCTCCCCCTTCTCGTCATGCTTCTCCATCTTCTCTTCGGCCTTGGTCTCCTTCTTCATTCCCATCGCGTGCGCGTGCTCCGCCGCTTCGGCCGCGGCCGCGCCCACGGACACACCCGAGACCTCGACCTTGTGGCCGACGTGCTCGGTCATCTTCAACGCGGCGGGCGCTCCCACGAGCTCCCAGTCCCCGCCGCCGGTGACGTGGGTCAGCTTGTACGTATTGGCTTCGTCGCCCTTCTCGAGACATCCGGTCAGGCTCTTGGCGCCGCTGGCGTGATGCACCGCCGCCTTGGTGGCGGCGCCCGCCGCCATGGCCATCGCACAGGAGATGACGAGGGCCCCGATGAGGATGCGCTTCATTCGACTCCTCCTCCGGCAGGAAAGGCCGGGTTCGATTCCAGCGTACGGGAAGCCGGAGGTCGTGGGGAGAAGGCGCGCGCGAATCCCGAACCGTCCCGGGCCGCGGCCGGGTTGCATGGAAGGACGGATGGCGACGACAATCGGCCGGCCCACTGTGAGACCTCACCTCCTTGCCGCGATCCTGGCCCTGTCCTGGCCGTTGGGCGCCCTAAGCGCGGACGAATTCGACGCCCAGGCTGCTCTCTTCAGATATGACGCCGCCGCCGACCTGAAGGTGGAAGAGGCCGGCGTCGAGCAGCAGGGCACGGCCGCGGTCCACGACATCCGCCTCACTCCCGTGCCCGGCGCGGAGCCGGTCAAGGCCTACGTCGTCGTGCCGGAAGGGAAGGGGCCGTTCGCGGGCGTGCTGTGGGTGCACTGGCTCGGCGAGCCCGCGACCACGAACCGCACCGAGTTCCTCCAAGAGGCGACCTCTCTCGCTCCCAAGGGCGTGGTCTCGCTGCTGGTCGACGCGATGTGGTCGGCGCCGGAGTGGTATGCAAAGCGTAGGCCCGAGCAGGACTACGACAACTCGATTCGGCAGGTGATCGCGCTCCGCCGCGCCATGGACCTGCTCGTCTCACGACCCGACGTGGACAAGGCCCGGATCGGGTACGTCGGCCACGACTACGGCGGCATGTACGGGATGATCGCGAACGGCGTGGACCGGCGCGCGCATACAGTCGTGTACATCGCGGTGGTCCCGTCCCTCAACGACTGGGCTTTCTTCGCGCAGCAGCCGCCTTCGAAGGCCGCCTACCTCCGGCAGAACGCGGTTCTGGAGCTGACCGATTACCTGCGCCAGGTGAAGGACGCGAGCACGCTCTTCCAGTTCGCGAACAAGGACGTGTACGTGTCGCGCGCGGACACCCAGGTCGTGATGGGCGCGACGTCCGGGCCCAAGCAGCGGCGGTTCTACGACGCCGATCACGGGATGGCGGTGCCGCAGGCCGTGGCCGATCGGGACGCGTGGCTGCTCAAGGAGCTGGGCCTCGGTGGCCCCGGGCTGCCGCCGCTGCCGTCACCGTCGCCCCGGTAGCCTTCGCGGAGCGCCTCCCTTCCGTTACCGCCTACGCACGAACCTCGCTCATGAGGGCGAGAAGGTTCTCGTCGGGATCCCGGAAGAACGCCATCCAGAGCTCGTGGTCCGGCATTCGCGCGATCAGGTGGGGTTTCGCTTCGAAGGCAACGCCGCGCGCCGTCAAGGTGTCGAAGGCGGCCTGCAGGTCCGGGACCTTGTAGTAGATCACCGAGCTGTAGTGCTTGGCCTGCGCCTTCGCAGGAGCATCCAGCATCAGGCGGACACCGGCGCAATCGAAGAAGCCCAGGCCTGGTGGCGCCTGGAAGAGGAATCGCATTCCCAGGACGTCGCGGTAGAAGGCGATGGCCCGCGCGACATCGGCGACCGGGACGGCAATCTGTCCGATCTGGGCGAGGCCAAAGTTCGCTTGCGGAGAGCTGGACATGAGAGGTCCTCCTGTCAGACCAGTGCCACCTGCTTGCAGAGGTAGATCATCTGACCCGTGTGATGGTCGGCGTGGGCCGCGCAGCGCAGGAACATGGCGAGCCTGTCCGCGACATCCTCGGCGCCCACGCCACTGTAGGGGGCACGCCAGTCGTCCTCACGCTGGGCAGCGAGGGTGGCGAGGACCATGTCCACGGCGCGGTCGAAGTCCCGGAGGACCTCCTCCTTGGGGCGCCGAGAAGGGTCGGCGAATTCACGCGGCCGGTCTCGAACGTAGCCGGAGCCGGCGATCTGCGCTCCGACGTAGTAGTTGAGATTGCCCGTCAGATGGAGCAGCAGGTGTCCGACCGAATTGCCATAGGGAAACGGCCGGCGCCACAGCTGCTCGTCCGAGAGGGGCTCGACGAGGCCATCCACCTTCCGCCTCACGCGGTCGTAATGAGCGGACAGGCTCTGGCCGACGAGCGTGGAAAGGCTTTCCATCACGGGAGCATATCGCGCGGGGCTTCGGGTCGGGGTAAGCTCGTCGCCCATCACGGGAGGTCCCTATGCGCCACTCGCGGATCATGCTGGCCCTGGCCATCCTTGCCGTACTGGTGGCGGCGATACCGTTCGTGGCCGCGCGCGCGCCGGTCAAGAAGGGAAAGATCAGCTGCGGGAAGGTCCTGGCCGACGTGGTCTCCGCGAGCGTGGCCGAGAGCACCATGGCCCCGCGGATGCCGGCGACCGGATTCGCGCCGCAGAGCCGTCGGGGCTTCACCGCCGGCGACCAGTGGGAGCCGGCCATCGCCGCCGACAGTCACGGGACCATCTACGTGCTGTATCCCCAGTACCTGGGCGTGCCGGGATGCCCGACCTGCCCCAGCCCCACGATGATCCTCCAGGTGAGTCGCGATCGCGGGACGACGTGGGAGGCGCCGCGGCAGATCGCGCCTCCGGGCACGGGCCAATGGGATGCGCAGATCGCCGTGGACCCCGTGGACGGCCGCACCGTGTACGCGGCCTGGCTGCAGAACCGCAAAAGCGACACCGTCGTGGCTCGATCGGACGACCTGGGCCGGACGTGGTCGGTGGTGTTGGCCGATCGTACCAACGCGGGCACGGACAAGCCGATCCTTGCCGTCCGCGGCCCACACGTCTACGTCGGATTCAACCACGTGCAGAAGGTCTGGGTGGCTTCGTCGCACGACGGCGGCCGGACGTTCGCGGCCTCGAACGTCAACCTCAACGGCAAGCTCGGCTGGTCCCTGGCCGGCGGCGGCGTCGTGGACCCCGCGGGAAACGTCTACTTCTCCTGGGCCGGCTACACGCAGAACGGCGGGGCCAAGGGGCCGGTGAACCTCTACGTGAGCCGGTCCGCCGACGGCGGCACGACGTGGACGAACACCGTCGTGGACGTCTCCGGCGCGCCCCCGGACTGCTCGGCCTACCAGTGCGGCTGGGCCTACCTCGGCGCCCAGATCACCATGGCCGGCGACGAGGCGGGGACGCTGTACGCGCTCTGGAACATGGGGACAACGGACTTCGGGCCCGAGCGGATCTATTTCGCGCGATCGACGGACGGCGCCGCGAGCTGGTCCGCGAAGGCGGACGTCTCGAGCGCGCCGCCGGGCAGCGCCCATGCCTTCCCGGCCCTCGTCGCCGGCAACGCGGGAGACGTGCGCATCGCGTGGATGGATGCCCGCGGCGGATCCCTCTGGAACACCTACTACCGCAGCTCGACGAGCGGCGGCGCCACGTGGTCGGCGGAGACCGATCTATCCACCTACGTAGGCGGGCTGAGCTACGTCCAGCCCGGCGGCTTCTCCTATCCGTTCGGCGACTACTTCGAGATGGACATCGATGACCGCGGCGACACCCACGCCGTGTGGGGCGAGGGCCTCAACTACCAGACGCCCGGCTCGATCTGGTACACCCGAGGCCGCTAGCCGGCCCACGCCCCGTCGTCCCGAAGGACCGCCTATCGTGCCGACGCCGCCTTCTTCTCCGGCGCCTTGGCCGCCGCCGCGGACTTCACGTCGCCCTCCGGCGTGACCACGACGGAATCGAGGAACGGGATCATCGCGCGCAGCTTCGCCCCGACTTCCTCGATCGGCTGCGAGCGCTCCTGCTTGCGCCGCGCGTCGAACCAGGGCCGGCCGGCTTCGTTCTCGGCGATCCAGCGCTTGGCATAGGCGCCGGAGCGGATCTCCTCGAGCATCCGTCCCATTTCCTTGCGCGTCGCGTCCGTCACCAGGCGGTCGCCGCCCGTATAGTCTCCGTGCTCGGCCGTGTCCGAGATCGAGTAGCGCATGTAGGACAGGCCGCCGCGGTACATGAGGTCCACGATCAGCTTCAGCTCGTGCATGCACTCGAAGTAGGCGATCTCCGGCTGATAGCCGGCCTTGGTCAGGGTCTCGAACCCGGCCTTGACCAGGGCGGAGACGCCGCCACACAGGACCGCCTGCTCCCCGAACAGGTCGGTCTCCGTCTCCTCCGAGAACGTCGTCTCGATGACCCCGGCGCGCGTGCAGCCGAGCCCCTTGGCGTAGGCCAGCGCGGTCTCGTGCGCGTGGCCGCTGGCGTCGTTGTGGACGGCGAGCAGCGCGGGCGTGCCCTGGCCTTCCTTGAAGACCTCGCGCACGCGGTGCCCCGGCGCCTTGGGGGCGATCATCGACACGTCGACGCCCGCGGGCGGGACGATGGTGCCGAAGCGGATGTTGAAGCCGTGGGCGAACATCAGGGTCTTGCCGGGCTTGAGGTTCTTCTCGACGGACTCGCGGTACAGCCTGGCCTGCCCCGTGTCGGGGGTCAGGATCATGATGATGTCCGCGGCCTCCGCCGCCGCGGAGGGCGTGAGCACGGTGACGCCGTCCGCCTGGGCCTTCGCGCGCGAGCGGCTGCCCTCCGGCAACCCGACCACCACGTCCACGCCACTGTCGCGCAGGTTGAGCGCGTGGGCGTGCCCCTGGCTGCCGTACCCGAGGATGGCGACCTTCCGCCCCTTCAGGTTCTTGAGGTCCGCGTCGTTGTCGTAGTAGATCCGCGCCATTGTTTCTCCTTTTATCTCAGGGGGGGCACTCACGCAGGGCCAGATGGGCGTTCGCGACCCCCCCTGAAACCCCCCTCGCCCGTCACCGCCGCTGCGCGGCGCCGCCGTGCTCTACGTGTCCTCTCGCGTCTCAGGCGGTCGGTTGGGCGCCGCCGCCGTTCGTTCTCTCTTCCATGTCCGCCGCGCGCGTCTTCACGTCCGCCTTGCTTCCGCGCACCAGGGCCACCTTGCCCGTCCGTACCATCTCCAGGATCCCGCGCTCGCGCAGCAGGTCCACCAGGCCGTCCACCTTGCCTTCGTCGCCGGTGACTTCGACGATCACGGACTCCGGGGCCACGTCCACGATCTTGCCGCGGAAGATCGCGACGAGGTCCGCCATCTGTGAGCGCTCGCCGGGCGCGCAGCGCACGCGCACCAGGGCGAGGTCGCGCGACACCGTGGGCCGATGGGTCACGTCCTCGACGTCGAGGACCGGGATCAGCTTGCGCAGGTTCTCCGCCACCAGGGCCGCCGGCGTGCGCCGCGTGTCGACCACGATCGTCATGCGGGAGACGCCGGAGGCCTCGCTGTGCCCGACGGTCAGGCTGTCGATGTTGAAGGCGCGCCGCCGGAACAGGCTGGCCACCCGATTGAGGACGCCGGGCTCGTCGAGAACGCGCGCGACCAGGGTGTGCTTCATGCCGTGACCCCCTCTTCCGAGGCCGGCCGCCGGATCATCGCGTCCAGATCCGCCCCCGCCGGCACCATCGGATAAACCGCCTCTTCCTTCTCGACCCGGAAGTCGATGAGCGCGGGCTCGCCGGAGGACCGCACGGCCTGGACGGTCGACGCGATTTCCGCCCGCGTCGTGACGCGATGGCCGGCGATGCCGTAGGCCTCGGCCAGCTTCACGAAATCGGGGGACAGCATCGGCGTGGAGGCGTAGCGCTTGTCGTAGAAGAACTCCTGCCACTGCCGGACCATCCCCAGGTAGCCGTTGTTCACGACCGCGATCTTGATGTCCAGCTTCTCCTGCTGCATGGTGGCCAGCTCGCACTGCGTCATCTGGAAGCCGCCGTCGCCGGCGATCACCCACACCTCCGCGTCCGGCCGCGCCATCTTGGCTCCGATGGCCGCGGGCAGCGCGAATCCCATGGTGCCCAGGCCGCCCGACGTGATGAGCGTGCGCGGCTTCTCGTGACGGTAGTACTGCGCTTCCCACATCTGATGCTGGCCGACGTCGGTCACCACCACCGCGCCGCCCTCGGTGGCCGTCCAGAGGTCGTGCATCACGTGCGCGGCGTAGAGGTGGCCGTTGTCCGGCTGGTGCACGATGTCCCGGGTCCGGGTCTCGTTCTGGCCGCTCAGGATGCGGCTGCGCCAGGCCTCGTGCCGCTTGGACGGAACGTGCGGGAGCAGGGCCTCGATCACCCCCCGCAGGTCGCCCACGATGCCGACGTCCACGGGCACGTTCTTGCCGATCTCGCTGGGATCGATCTCGACGTGGATCTTCTTCGAGTGCTGGGCGTAGGTCGCGAGCTTGCCCGTCACGCGATCGTCGAAGCGCATCCCGAAGGCGAGAAGGAGGTCCGCCTCCTGGATGGCCGTGTTGACGTAGGCCTCGCCGTGCATGCCCATCATGCCCAGGCACAGCGGGTGGCTGGCGGGGAAGCCGCCCAGCCCGAGCAGGGTCAGGGCCACCGGCGTGTCCGTCTTCTCGGCGTAGGCCTGGAGGGCAGCGGAGGCTCCGGAGCGCATCACGCCGTGCCCGGCCAGGATGAGCGGCCGCTGCGCGCGCGCGATCAGCTCGGCCGCCTTGGCCAGGTCCTCCCAGCGCACCATCGGCACCTGCTTGTCGCCCGGCAGCTCGACCGTCTCCGGCCACACGAACTCCGTCTGCGCCTGCTGCGCGTCCTTGCAGATGTCCACGAGGACGGGGCCGGGGCGGCCGTGCCGCGCGATGGCGAAGGCCTCCCGCACCGAGTGCGCGATGTCCTTCGCCTCCGTCACCAGCACGTTGTGCTTGGTGATGGGCAGGGTGATGCCGGTGACGTCCGTCTCCTGGAAGGCGTCGCTCCCCAGGACCTTGGAAGGAACCTGGCCGGTGATGAACACGGTGGGGATCGAGTCCATCATCGCGGTGGCGATGCCCGTGGTGAGGTTCGTCGCCCCCGGTCCGGAGGTGGCGACGGCCACCCCGACGCGGCCGCTGGCCCGCGCGTACCCGTCCGCCATGTGGGCCGCCCCCTGCTCATGCCGGACCAGGACGTGCCGGATCGGGAACTGCAGCAGCGCGTCGTAGGCGGGAAGAATGGCGCCGCCCGGGTATCCGAAGACGGTGTCGACGCCCTCGCGCACCAGGCATTCCCACAGGATCTGCGCGCCGGTCAGGTTCACAAGCACCCCCAAAAACAAAACCCCCGAGGCTTCCCTCGGGGGTCTCTGTCGATCTCGACTTGCTGCTGTCTAGATCCCAGATCCCCCGAGCGGGGTAATCAGGACCAGGACGACGACCAGCAGGAAAAGGGACACGAAACCGTTCGCGGAAACCTGCGACCGGATGCGCCCCACCGAGATCATCGAAGTGCCCGAATTCTAGGCAGCTGCGCCGGCCCTTGTCAAGCGGGGCCGCTGGGGGGCGGGCCCTCGCGCATGGCGTTCGTGCGGTAGGCGGCGACCAGGCCTTCGAGGAGCCCGATTTCCGCCCGGATCTCCATGCCCCGCTCCGTGTCCGCGACGCGCCGCGGCCGTTCCCATTCGCGCACCACGGCGATGGTCGGGATGATGTCGACGCCCTCGCGCACGGCCGCGTCCACGGAGTCGAAGTGATGGTGCCGGCCGATGAAGGTGCGGTCCGCCTCCAGCACCAGCGTGTACCCGTGGTCCCCGTAGGCCTGCGAGAACGCGCCGTCGATGGTGATGGCCTTGCCGCTGCGCTTGAGGGGGTCCTCGCCCTTGTCGATCTTGACCGGCACGTGGCCGTTGACGATCAGGCCCCGCGCCGGATCGCAGCCGAACTCGCGGAGGATGCGCTCGCAGAACGCGGCCTCGTGGATCAGCTTGAAGTAGGGGTTCTTGGTCTCGTGGTGGGTCTCGGGGTCGGCGACCAGGTCGCGCTCGAAGGTCGTGATGCGGTCCTTGCCGAAGGTGGGCGCGAGGGGCCCGCTCCACAGGTACCACAGCAGGTCGAGGTCCGGGGTGGCGTGCCCGTCGAGGCTGCGCACGACCACGCGCTCGAGGGCGTCGAACAGCGGGCGGCCCGCGCGGGGCTCGCCGTCCACGGTCATGGACAGGAAGCGACCCTCCTCGTCCACGGGGACGCATCCATGGAAGATGAGGTGATCGTCCCGGCGCAGCCACATCGACCCGCGGTCCACCAGGAACTTCACGTGCTGCCAGAGCTGCGGGCTGGCCAGGAACGAGCGGCGGAGTCGGTCCATGCACTTTCGCTCGTCGGCGGAGAGCTCCTCCGGATGCGCGGGGTCGAAAGTGGGGAAGCTCCGGTCGCGCAGCGCGTGGACCTTGCCGTCGATCTCCACCGTGCCCGCGGCGGGGTCGAGCCGGCGCATCAGCCGCCGGTGCTCCATCTGCCAGCCCGGGTTGCGAGCGATCGTCTGCCCCTCGAGCTTCCACTGCATGACGGCGGCCGCCTTCTGCATGCGCGCCATCGTCTCGGTCTCGCGTAGGCCCGTGCCCTTGGGGATGAAGGACGGCGCGGGGTCGTCCTTGTATACGGTGCGCACGAGGTGCTCGAGGGGCTGCAGGGTGATGCCGTAGCCCTCCTCCAGCTGCGAGAGCCGGCGGTAGCGGATCGAGATGCGCAGCACGTGCGCGATGAGCGCCTCCTGGCCCAGGGCGGCACCGATCCAGGCCGCGTCGTGGTTCCCCCAGGTGAAGGAGACGCTGGGCTGGTGGCGGAGGTACTCGATGACGCGGTCGCCCCTCGGCCCGCGGTCCACGCAATCGCCGGCCACGATCAGCTCCGACACCGCGAGGTCTCGCACGAGGCGGACGATCAGCCGGATCAGGTGCTGGTCCCGGCCCGCGCGCACCAGCGGCTCGATGAGGGCGCGGACGTACTCCGGCCCACGCGCGGGGTCGTGCAGCAGCTCACGGAGGAGGTCGGCGTATTCGGGGGGGAGCAGGCGGCTCAGGTGGGCCACCGGATACCGGGAGGCGAGGGCGCGGACGACGGTGAAGAGGTCCGGCAGGACGCGCTGGGCGAAGGCCTGCCTCCGGGCGGGGTCGGTCAGCTCCGGCTGCAGGCGCTCCAGCATCTCCCGCGGATAGAAGATGAGGGCGAGCAGGTCCTGCAGCTCGGCCTTCGACATCCGCTGGCCGAAGAGGCTCTCCACGAGCGGCCGCAGCGTCCCCGAGGCGTTGTTCACGACGTGGCGCAGCTTCACGTCCTCGCCGTGGACGTCGCTCACCACGTGCACCGCCCCCTTGGGCAGCGTGAGCTCGGCGCTCAGCCGCGCGATTTCGGCCAGGGCGGCGTCGGGGTTCGTGAAGCGACGGGCCAGCGGCCGCAGCGCGGCCAGTTCCGTGTCGTTCATCATGGTTCGACCTCGATCCGCATCCAGAAGTCACGCGCCTGGCCGGGCGGCACGTCCAGCCTCCGATCGGTGTTCACCGTGTTGTTGGGGCCGTAGAACGGCTCCAGGCAGACGAAGTCGCGGCCGGGCTGCGACCACAGCTGCAGGTGGCGCATGGTCGGGGAGAAGGAGAGGCGCAGCCCGCCGAGGCCGGGCAGGTCGAACCGGGCGCGGCCGCTCACGGGGGCCTCGAGACCGAAATCGAACTCCCGCGCGTCCGTGAACTGGTGGGCGGGGCGCAGCCCCGGCACGTCCGTCGTCACCTCCGCCTTGCGCCCGGCCGGACAGCGGAAGTACGGATGCCATCCCGGAGAGACGGGCAACGGCGGGATCCCCTTGTTGTGCACGAGCAGCTCGACCTGGAGGCCGCGGGGGAGGAGGTGCACGCCGTACTCGACGTCGTAGTCATACGGGTACTTGGCCCGCGACTCGTCGTCCTGGACGAGGCCGAGCCGCACGCCGTCCGCGCGCTGCTCGCGCACGGCCCATGCCTTGTTGCGACCGAAGCCGTGCTGCGTCATGCGCGTGTCCGCGGGCCGGAACCGTTCGTCCTCCAACTTTCCCGCGAACGGAAAGAGGATGGGAATGCCGCCGCGGACGTTCTTGGCCGGATCCTCGAGGGTGGCGCGGTCCAGGAACAGCACGTCGCGACCCTCGACCTCCAGCGCGGTGACCAGGCCGCCTCGCCCGGGCACGACGTGCGCGGTCACGGCCCCGTGCGCGAGCACGAGAGTTTCTTGGGGCAAGGCCGGATTCTATCTCCGGCGGGGCGCCCGCGCCCGACGCGACGGACGGCGCATCCTGGGGTAGCCTTCGCGCCTGGAGGTTTCATGAGAATCTGGTCAGCCGCCCTCGGAGCCGTGGGCCTTCTCGCCGTCGCCGGACTCCTCGCCTCGTCGACGGCGGCCGCGCCGCCGGTGGCCCGGCCCAAGCTCTCCGCCCACGACGCGGAGGCCAAGGCGCTCCTGGCGAAGATGACGCTCGAGGAGAAGGTCGGCCAGATGACGCAGGCGGAGCAGGAGAAGCTCTCCGACGTGAAGGACATCCAGACCTACTTCCTGGGCTCGCTCCTCTCCGGCGGCTCGTCGGATCCCAAGGCGGGCAACAGCCTGCAGGCCTGGACCGACATGTATGACGGCTACCAGAAGGTCGCGGTGCAGACGCGTCTCAAGATCCCGATCCTCTACGGGGTGGACGCCGTCCACGGCCACAACAACGTGCTCGGCGCCGTCGTCTTCCCGCACAACGTCGGCCTGGGTGCCACCCGCGACGCGAAGCTGGTGGAGGAGATCGGGCGCATCGCGGCCGAGGAGGTGCGGGCCACCGGAATCCAATGGGCGTTCGCGCCGTGCGTGGCGGTGGCGCGCGACGAACGCTGGGGCCGGAGCTACGAGAGCTTCTCGGAAGACCCGGCCCTGGTCGCGGAGCTGGGGGCGGCGGCCGTGCGCGGGCTCCAGGGCGCGGACCTCAAGGACCCGCTGCGCGTGCTCGCCTGCGCCAAGCACTACGTCGGGGACGGCGGGACGTCCTGGAACTCCTCGCCGCACCTCGCCGCCCAGGGCGCCCGTCTCGACCAGGGCGACACCCGCCTGAGCGAGGCGGAGCTGCGGCGGATCCACCTGGCCGGCTACCCGGCGGCCATCGCCGCCGGTGTCGGCTCGATCATGCCCTCGTACAACCGCTGGAACGGCGAGAGGGTGTCCGGCAGCAAGCGGCTCCTCACGGACCTCCTGAAGACCGAGCTCGGCTTCGAGGGCTTCCTGATCTCCGACTACAACGCCCTCGACCAGCTCCCCGGCGACCGGCGGGCCCAGGTCAAGCAGTCGATCAACGCCGGCATGGACATGGTGATGGTCCCGGAGAAGTACAAGGAGTTCTACGCCGCCCTCAAGGACCTCGCGGAGAAGGGCGAGGTCCCGATGTCACGCATCGACGACGCGGTGCTGCGCATCCTGCGCGTGAAGTTCGCCCTGGGACTGATGGACGCCGGGCGCTCGCCGCTGGCCGACCGTTCGCTGCAGGCGCGCTTCGGATCGCCCGCGCATCGCGAAGTCGCGCGGCGCGCCGTGCGCGAATCGCTGGTGCTGTTGAAGAACGACAAGAAGACGCTTCCCCTCTCGAAAACGGCCAAGCGGATCGTGGTGGCGGGGAAGAACGCGGACGACATCGGCAACCAGTCCGGTGGCTGGACGATCGACTGGCAGGGCAAGAGCGGCCCCATCGTGCCGGGGGGCACGACCATCCTCGCCGCGCTGAAGGCGGCGGCGAAGGGCGGCGAGGTGACCTTCTCGAAGGATGGCTCGGGCGCCGCGGGCGCGGACGTCGGCGTCGTGGTGGTGGGCGAGACGCCGTACGCGGAGTTCAAGGGTGATCGCGAGGACCTTTCCCTGGACAACGAGGACCTGGCCGCGATCACGAACGTCAAGAAGGCGGGGATCCCCGTGGTGGTGGTGGTGGTTTCGGGGCGTCCCCTGATCCTCGGCGACGCGCTGGCGCAAGCGGACGCCCTGGTGGCGGCCTGGCTGCCGGGCACGGAGGGGCAGGGCGTGGCCGACGTGCTCTTCGGCGACTACAAGCCCACGGGCAAGCTCTCCGTCACCTGGCCGCGCTCGATGGCGCAGATCCCGATCAATGTGGGCGACGCGAGCTACGACCCGCAGTTCCCCTATGGGTTCGGCCTGACGTACTGATCGCGTCCCCCGGACCCGGGATGACCCCGGCCGATCCGAGAATGGCGGAGACGACGAGCGCGACCTCGCAAAAGACAGCGAAGGGGAGGGCTTGCGGGATCCTCGAATTGCCCGTCACCTGAGGCAAGAGCATGAGCACCGCGGCCCTGTCGCACCTTTCCGATCGGGACCTCCTCGCCGAGGTGTCGCGTCTGGCCACCGGCCAGCGTGACGCCACCGTTTCGCTGATCGCGCACCTGGCCGAGCTGCACGCGCGCCGGCTTCACCAGCGCGCGGGCTTCTCCTCGCTCTACACGTATTGCCTGGAGGTGCTCCACCTCTCGGAGAGCGAGGCCTACGATCGGGTCAAGGCGGCGAAGCTCGTGCGACGCTACCCCACCCTGCTCACCCTTCTGGCCTCAGGCCAGATCAACCTGACCACGGTACGGCTCCTCTCCCCGCACCTGACGTTCGGCAACCACCGCGAGCTGCTG
>DASTLK010000236.1:0-2971 GCA_035715025.1 Vicinamibacteria bacterium | reverse complement strand
CGCCGCTATGCGGCGCCGCCGCGCTCTACGTGTCCCTCGATCCCTTACCAGTCTAGGACCGATTGCGGTTCGGGCCTAATCCCTCTACGTTGTCACCATGCGCGTGCGCATCAGGCTGTTCGCCTCGCTCCGGGAAGCAGTCGGACGGAGCGAGATCGAGCTGGATCTGGCCGAAGGGGCCACCGCCGAGGAGGCCTGGCAGCGCCTGGCCGGACAGCACCCGGGCCTGGCCTCGCGCCGCGCCCGCGCCATCGCCGCCGCGATCGCCTTGAGCGCGGGATAGGCGATCTCGCGGCGCTGCAGGAAGGCCGGCAGCGACGGCGTGCCGCCGCGCGCGAGCGCGAGCCCGGTCAGGGCCAGGAAGAAGCCCACGGGCGCGGACATGCCAAGGCTCGGGATGGGAAGGACGAAGGGGAAGGCCAGAAAAAGGAGCGCGAGCGCATAGCCGCGGTCGTCCATGGCGGACACCACGTGCGCGATGGGCAGCGCGCGTCCGTCGGCGAGCGCCAGCAGATGGGCCAGATCGTCGGCCAGTCGGAGTCCGGCGGTCGAAGCGCCCGGGCTCCCGCGCATGGGACTGAGACGGGGGGAAATGGCCGGCGTTACGTGCCGGCCTCGGGCGAGGCGTCGCCGGGGGGCCCGTCCGCGTCCAGGAGAAGCCGGTAGCCGGCGCCCCGGACGGTCAGCAGGTGCCTGGGAAATCGAGGGTTGAGCTCCAGGTACCGGCGCAGGCGGACGATGAAATTGTCGACCGCGCGCGTCTGGGTATCGGCACTGACATTCCACACCTTCTCGAGGATCTCGCCTTTGGTCACCACGCGGCCGACATTCTGCACGAGGAGCTTCAGGAGCATCGCCTCCAGAAGGGTGAGCGGGTGGACGTGCCCGGCGGTCTCGATCTGGAAGTTCTTGAAGTCGACGTGGGCCTGGCCGATCCGCGCCGTCTCGACGTCGCCGTCGCCGCCACCGTCGCCACGTGCCCAGTCGCGGCGTCGGAGGAGGCCCTTGACGCGCGCCAGCAGCACGGGCAGGTCGAAGGGCTTGGGCAGGTAGTCGTCCGCCCCCGCTTCCAGGCCGTGCACGACGTCGGAGGGCAGGCTCTTCGCGGTCAGCATCAGGATGGGAACGAAGTTGCCGGCCTTGCGCGTGCGATCGGCGACCGCGAAGCCGTCGATGCCGGGCAGCATGACGTCGAGGATCACGAGGTCGTAGCCAACGGCGGTCCCCGGGGCGAGGTGCGAGAGCGCCTCCGAGCCGTCGCCCACCACGTCGACCTCGTACCCTTCGAGCTCGAAGTTGAACTTCATGCCCTTGGCGAGGTTCTTCTCGTCCTCGACGATGAGCAGCCTAGCCATGGACGGGAGAAGGCTGATCGGCGGCGGGCTGATCGGCGGTGGTGCCTTCCATCACGCCGGGCAGCGTCACGGTGAAGGTGGAGCCCTTGTCGGGGCCCGCGCTGTCCGCGGAGACGGTGCCACGATGGCCCTTGACCACCGACTTCACGATGAAGAGGCCGAGCCCGGTGCCGGTGTGGCTGCGGCGCACTTCGCTTCCGATGCGGTAGAAGCGATTGAAGATGAAACGCAGGTGGGCCCGGCTCATGCCCACGCCGTGATCGCGGACGCGCAGATGGGCTTGACCGTCGCCGTCGGCGCCGACCTCGACTTCCACCCGCGCCTCGCTGGGCTCCTTCGAGTACTTCACCGCGTTGTCGAGGAGGTTCACGATGGCCGTCTCCAGCGCCTCCGCGTCGCCGCGCAGCTGCAGGGAGTCGGGCCCTTCGTAGGAGAAGGCCTCGGGCGGGAGCTGGTGCCTCGTCCGGGTCAGGTCGATCGAACGTCGCACGACCTTGGCCAGGTCGAGCGGCTGCGGATCGACGACCGGCCGGTCCGTGTACATGGCGGCGTTGAGGACGTTGTTGATGGTGGCGTGCAGGCGGTCCAGGTCCTGGCGCATGGTCCGATAGAACTCTTCCCGCCGGCTCTCCGGCAGCTCGCGCATCTGGAGCGTGTCCAGGTAGAGCTTGAGGGAGGCCACGGGCGTCTTCAGCTCGTGGGTGACGGCACTCACGAAGTTGCTCTGCCGCTCGTTGAGGCGCACCTCGCGGACCAGCAGGAGCACCATGAGGGTCAGGCCGCCGATGAGGAGCAGGAAGAGGAGGGTGCCGAGGAAATAGATGACCCAGCGGAGGGTGCCCGCCTCGCGCGCGAGCCAGTCCGAGGCGGCCAGGACCTGCCAGAAGACGGTGAGCGCGACCGTTACCACGATCAGGATGGAACCGATCGTGATGTGGATCCACTTCGGCCGCCGCGTCGAGGAGAGCTGGCTCCTCACGTTCATGTGGTCATTCTAGACCTCGGCCCGACCCTTGCCCGTCGCGCGCCTAGAACAGCTTGTCCGCGTTCTTCACGATGCCGCCGAGCCGGGCGCGGCGCCAGAAGCGGCCGAAGCCGAGGAGCCGGAGCTGAGCGCCCAGGCGCGCCCAGAAGGGCCTCGCGTGCAGCGCGCGGTTGGCCGTGGACATGAGGCGATGGAACTCCGTGCCGTAGGGATACCACCACAGGTCGGCGCCGCCGCCGAATTCCCGCGCGACGTACTTCACCTGCACCATCTCGCGGAGGCCGAGGAGGCCGTGGGTGCGCCCGATCCCGCTCTGCTTGACGCCGCCCCAGGGCGCGGTCGGCTCGCCGTAGCTGTAGACGCAATCGTTGATGGTCACCACGCCCGCTTGCAGCTCCTGCTCCAGGCGGCGCGCCGTGTCCGCATCCCGGGTCCATCCGCTCGCCGTGAGCCCGTAATCGCTGTCGTTGGCCAGGCGGATCGCCTCGTCGATCGAGGGCACCGCCATGATGGGCAGGACGGGGCCGAACGTCTCCTCGCGCATGATCCGCATGCTGTGGTCGACGCCGGTCAGGACGGTCGGCGGGTAGAAGTAGCCGGGACCGGTGGGGACGACGCCGCCCACGGCCAG
>DASTLK010000235.1:0-3048 GCA_035715025.1 Vicinamibacteria bacterium | reverse complement strand
CTCTTCGGGATCATGAGGCGGGCGCGATCGCGACGAAACGGGCCTCGCGCCCTCTGATCGTTTGGGGTACGATCGCCCCCCCATGTCCGTCCTGCAGCTGGTGTTCGCGGGGCTCAGCGTGCTGCAGATGCTCGTGCTCTTCGGCGTCCTCATCCTTCGACGCCACGGCAAGCCGCTGCCGCCCGCGGCCTCGGTGGCGCGACAGGCCTCATGAGTCCTTTCTTCTGGCTGACGCTTGCCGGCGCGGTCGCGAGCTGCCTCCTGGTCCTCCTCCTCATCGGCCGCCGCAACGAGCGGCTGATCCGCCGCGACTGGGAGCTCTTGCTCACGCCGCGCGGCGAAAAGGTCTACGGGGCCATCGAGGGCAAGGTCCGCGCCGAGATCGGGATGGCCGACCTCTCGTTCGAACACGCGATGGTCTATCGCGAGCTTGGCACCACCGAGGAGGCCATCCGGCTCCTCGACGTCGGCTACCGCGTCATCGAGAAGTTTGCGCCCGACATGCTGCGCCTGCTGGGGATGATGGCCACTTTCTCACGCATGGTGTCCGCCATCGCGCCCGTCCGGCCCCTTCGCCCCAAGGACTTCCGTCTGGTGCAGGTCTCGAGCCTGGCCTACCTGCACGGCATGCTGCACCAGTTCCTGGTATCCGCCTCCGAGCGCTACCGGCTCAAGATGTACATCCTCGGCCGAAGCTTCGGCCTCGCGACGCGGTTCCTCCTGAAGTCGATCCAGAATCTCGGTGTCGGTGCCACGGACGCCACGCGCGAATGGGAGCAGATCGAAGCCATCCGGTCCGACTTCCAGACGTTGACCGACGAGTCGCTCGACAGCCTGCGCGTCCTCCTCACCGCCATGGCCCGCGAGGACCGACAGGACCTGCTCCGCCAGATCGAGCCGCGCTGAGGGCCCCCTCAGCCCTTCATCAGCTCCAGCAGCTCGGAGAGCGGGATGATCACCCACTCCGGCCGCTGGTCGAGCTCGTACCCGATCTCGTGCAGGGTGCGCTCGAGCAGATAGCCGGTGAGCGAGGCGCGCAGCTCCTCGGGAGTGGCGGGCGCGAATGGCTGGCCGGCCGCCGTCTGCAGGTACCGGCGCAGGAAGGCGGCGCCCACCCACGCTCGCCAGGCCCGCAGCGCGGGCTCGAGCACGGGGATGTCCTCCGCGCGCACGGCGCCGCTGGATACGCGGCCGGAGAGGGCGTGGGCGGTGACGTAATGGAAGGAACGCAGCATGCTGGCGACGTCGCGCAGGGGCGAGCGCTTGATGCGCCGCTCGGCCAGGGGGCGGCCGGGCTCGCCTTCGAAGAACAGCATCGCGAAGTCGCGCCCGTTGTGGAGGACGCGGCCCAGGTGGTAGTTGCCGTGGTACCGGATGCGCTGCGAGCGAAAGCGCGTCTCGAAGGCCGCGCGCGAGCGCTTGAGGATCTCGGCCTCCAGCGACACCGCCCGTTGGGCGTCCGCCTGTACGACTTCGGGCAGGGAGCGCAGCCGGCGGCGCAGGCGGTGCAGCACGGAGCGCCCGAGGTTGCGCACGGACTGCACGAGCGAGCGCTGGTACAGGGCGGAGAACGGCTCCGGCGCGAAGCGGGGATCGACCGGATCCGAGCCCAGCGTCGTGTGCATCTCCGCCGTGCGCTGGGCCAGCAGCTCGACCGTCTGCAGGAAGGGGCCGATCGACCGGCGGACCTCCTCGGGGAGGTCGCGCGCGGCCAGCTCGGCCGTGGCCTCGGTGGGCATGGGGGGGGCCGCCGATCCCGTGAGGATGCGCTCCGAGTAGCGTCCCAGCTCGTCGAGGGTGAGCAGCCATCCGTCGGTCTCGTGCGGCACGTAATCCTGGAGTACGGCCAGCGTGGACGTCGCGCTGGGCGTCTTGTACGCGATGACGCCACGCACGGGAGGACAGTGCGAGAAACCATGCTCGGCCAGGAACTGCACGAGCTCGAGGTCCGGGTGCTCGTCCTCCGGGCGGCGGATCAGCCGCAGGACGAAGCGTGACCCGAAGGTGACGGAGGCATCGCCCGCCGCCACCGTGACCTGTCCGGGGACGCGGTCCGCCTGCAGCTGGCGGGTCGTCTTGCGGATCTGCCGATCCGACCATCCTTCGAGCTCGCCGAGCCCGCCCTTGACCGCGGAGCGGCGGCCCATGACGTCGAGCAGGGACTCGCAGAACTCGCGATCGCAGACCGCGTCGTAGAGCACGCCGGCGGGAGCGCCCTTGTCGTCGCGCAGCCGGGCCAGGACGGCGCCGGGGCTCCGCGCCGCCAGCTCCTCGCCCCGGCGTCCGAGAGCGGCACCGACGGAGAGCAGGTAGCGTTCCGACTCGCCCTCGACATAGTCGGTCTGCACCAGCGCCATCACGGCCAGATCGTGCACGCGGACGACGTCCACGATCTCCGCCCGCATCAGCTCGCGCGACTTGCCCCAGAACCAGGAGCGGGACCGCAGCGCGGGGGCGAGCACGGGGGCGATGCGCCGGCCGAGGTCCTCCGCGAAACGCTCCTGCCAGTCTTCCGTCCAGGTGACCTCCGGCCAGGCCTCGGGGGCGGCGGGCAGGTGCACCGGCTTGGTCGTGGGCGCCGCCTTCTCGAGCGCGAACCAGAACAGTCCGTGCGGCCCCAGGGAGATCGGGTAGGGACCGTCCGCGATGGGAGGAAACGCGCTGCGGCCGAACATCTCGACCGGATGGAGCCCGCGCAGGGCGGGCAGGCTCAGCTCCGCGTGCTGCGAGAAGCGAGAGAGGTTCGCCACCACCAGGATGCGCTCGTCCGCGTACGTGCGCAGGAAGGCCAGGATCTTGTTGTTTTCCGGGTAGAGGAACTCGAGGCTGCCCCGGCCGAACGCCTTGTGCTGCTTGCGCAGGCTCAGGGTGCGCTTCATCCACCACAGGAGCGATTGCGGGTTGCTGTGCTGCACCTCGACGTTGACGGCTTCGTAGTGATACTCGGGGTCGATGATGACGGGGAAGTACAGCCGCTGCGAGTTGGCGCGGGAGAAGCCCGCGTTGCGGTCGCCCGTCCACTGCATCGGGGTGCGGACGCCGTCGCGG
>DASTLK010000234.1:0-4715 GCA_035715025.1 Vicinamibacteria bacterium | reverse complement strand
TCCCGCCTGCAGGTACTGGTCGTAGTCGTCGAAGTGGGTGGTGGGCCACCGGGCCTCGTTCTTCCGCGTGGCCTCCTGCTCGTAGATGTAGGGCATTCCCTGCTGGCGGAAGGCGCCGTTGTGGAACCAGTCGTCTCCCATCCACCCGTCGACCATGGGGTTCATGGGCACCGCCACCTTGAGCGCGGGATGCGGGTCGACGAGCGCCATCAAGGGCAGGAAGCCGTCGTACGAGATGCCCAGGATGCCGACCCGGCCGTTCGTCTCGGGCACGTTCTTCACCAGCCAGTCGATGGTGTCGTAGGTGTCGGTTGCGTGATCGACGGGCGTCGGGTTGAGGGGCCCGCGCAGGGGGCGATTCATGACGTAATCGCCTTCCGAGTCGTACTTGCCGCGAATGTCCTGGACCACCCGGATGTAGCCGCCCTCGACGATGACGTCGGTGGCGTTGTCGTAGCCGCTCAGGCTGGGGCCGAGGTGCGTGCTGTGCGCGTGGGTCGTGAGCTCGGTCGCGTTGTAAGGCGTACGCGTGAGGAGGATCGGCGCCCCGCGAGCGCCCTGCGGCACGAGGATGACGGTGTGCAGCTTCACCCCGTCGCGCATCGGGATCATCACGTCGCGCCGCACGTAGTCGAAGCCAGAGGTCGCGGGCACGACATTGGCCGGGGTCTCGCTGGGCAGCGCCGGGTACTTTGGCGGCGGGGGAGAGGCCGTCTGCGCGGCCGCCGGCTGCGCGAGGCAAAGGACGCCCAACGCCGCCGCCACCGCCGCTTGCGGTCCCGCCCATCCGATCAGTCTCATGGCCTTGCCTCGCACGCGTCGGGGAGACGCGGCCGCGACCTTAGTGCAAGCGCGCCGCTTCGGCAATGGGCTCGGGGGTCCGGGGCGTCCTGTTTCTCAGGAGTGCGAACGCTCGCCGTCGAGGGCGAGGGCGTCGTCGTCGTCGATGGCACGGACCTTCGGTCTGACCTTCAGGGGCGGCGGATCGAACAGCGTCGCGACCGCGACCCCGGCCGCGGCGCCGGCCAGGAGGCTCACGATCGAACCGGGGGATTCGTAGTAGGGCGTTTGTTTCATGCGGCCTCCCATCAGTTTCCTCAGCAATATCGAGGCCACTCGTTTGTGAACAGGAGGACGGCGCGATAGACTGGACGTTCCGCAGGAGTGGGTCGGGTGATCGCCGCGGCCGTCGTCCTGGCCGGGGAGGAAAGTCCGGACTCCGAGGGCAGTGTGCTGGCCAACCGCCAGCGAGGGTGACCTCAGGGAAAGTGCCACAGAAAACACACCGCCGAACTGCCGGGTAACCGGTGGTGGCAAGGGTGAAAAGGTGCGGTAAGAGCGCACCGCCGACCTGGTGACAGGGCGGGCAGGGTAAACCCCACACGGAGCAAGACCAAATAGGGGGGCGTTTGAGGCTGGCCCGGCCGAAGCCCCCGGGTAGGTCGCTGGACCCCGCGGGTAACCTCGGGGCTAGAGGAATGATCGCCACCGTCGCTTCGAGAGGAGCGGCGGAACAGGATCCGGCTTATAGACCCGCTCCTGCGGTTCTATTTCGAGCCGAGCGGGCCCATGCGAGGAGTCCGGGACACTGTCCAGCGGATCTTCCTCTTCAGTCTTCGTCAATTCAGGGGGGTGAAATCCTGGATTGCACCCCCCTGCGCCTTCGGCTACCCCCCTTCCACCAGCGTCTGAAGCGGCACTTGAGCAGGGCGAGGGGGATGGTTCCTCGTGAGCGGTCATGGGGAGGAATCGGCGAACTGTCCTGGAATAGCGGTCAGTGTCCCCTTTGGTCGTCACTCGGAGAGGGCAAGCGGTGGTGTGCGGCACGTGGGATCGATAGGGGCGCGGGGCGCGCGCGCGGGGCGGGTCCGCTACGATATGCTCGGAGGCCGTCAGCAGGAGGAGACAGCGCCTGAGCAAGCTCAAGATCCTCGTCACCGGCGGCGCCGGTTTCATCGGGAGCCACCTCGCGGAAGCGCTGGTCGGCCGCGGGCATCGCGTGCGCGTGCTCGACGATCTCTCGGGCGGACGCCGGCCCAACCTGCGCGCCGTGCGCGACGACGTCGATTTCATGCGCGGCAACTGCGCCGACCTGGAAACGGCGCGGCGCGCCGCTCGCGGCATGGACGTCGTGTACCACGAGGCCGCGGTGCCCAGCGTCGCGCGCTCCGTGGCCGATCCCGTCCTGTCCCACCGCGCGAACGCCACCGCCACCTTGACCATGCTCGTGGCCGCGCGCGACGGCGGAGTCCGCCGCTTCATCTATGCGGGCTCGTCGTCCGTCTACGGCGACGCGCGCCAGCTTCCCAAGCGCGAGGACATGGAGCCGCGGCCCCTCTCGCCCTACGCCGTGGGCAAGCTCGTCGGCGAGCACTACCTCCGCATCTTCCACGGCCTGTACGGCCTCGAGACGCTGACCCTCCGCTACTTCAACGTGTACGGGCCGCGGCAGAACGCGGCCTCGCCCTACAGCGGAGTGATCAGCCTGTTCGTCACGTCGCTCCTGGCCGGGAAGAGGCCGGTGATCTACGGCGACGGGCAGCAGAGCCGCGACTTCACCTACGTGGAGGACGTGGTCCAGGCCAACGTGCGCGCCCTGACCGCGCGCGGCCTGGCCGGCCAGCACGTCAACGTGGCCACCGGCCACCGCGTCACGCTGCGCCAGCTCCTGGAGACGCTCGGCCGCGAGATCGGAGTGCCCGCGCGGGCCGAGTCGCGGCCTCCCCGCGCCGGCGACATCCGCCACAGCCTCGCCGACATCTCCGCCGCTCATCGCCTGCTCGGCTATCGGCCGAAGGTCGACTTCGAGACGGGTCTGCGCCGGACGCTGGAGTGGTACCGC
The DNA here is from genome assembly GCA_035715025.1 of Vicinamibacteria bacterium. Classification (GTDB taxonomy): domain Bacteria; phylum Acidobacteriota; class Vicinamibacteria; order Fen-336; family Fen-336; genus AA29. The sequence goes on along the minus strand of DASTLK010000234.1, from coordinate 1,873 downwards.
GGGGGCCGGAAGTCAGGGGCGCGGCGCTGAGCCTTTGAGGGCGTCTTCCCAGCTCTTCTGGAATTCAGGATAACTGAGGGCCAGCGCGACGGGCAGGGCCTCTTCCGCGGGGAGACGGTCGCCGAGCCCCGCGAGCAGGCGCACGATGGCCGCTTCGCCCCGCGTGCGCACGATGTGCGCGACCGCGGAGAGGCTCTCCCCGTACGCGAGAGAGAGCTGATCGGGCGGGAGCGATTGGAACGGGCCCTCCAGGGTCAGGAGCGGCAGCAGCCGGCCCCGTCGCGCCGCCGCCGCCACCACCGCGTCCTCGCGGCGCGGGTCCCCGCCCTCCAGCCACTGCGCGATTCCCTCCTGTAGCCAGGTGGGGCAGTTGCCGCTCGTGCGCGCGCGAATGAACGAATGCGCGAGCTCGTGCCGCAGCACCGCCACCAGGGGAACGGACAGCCGCTCCATCCCGCGCAGCGGCACGTGGATGGTGCCGTCGTTGAATCCGGCCGCCCACTCCGGGGCGCGGGGGTCCTCGAAGGTGTTCCCCATCTCCAGCACGACCGTGATCGGATCGTCGGGGCGGAAGTGGAGCCGCGCGGCGTAGTTGTCGTAGGCCCCGGCCAGGACCTCGAGGACGGCCACGCCCATGGGCTCGTTGATGCCGCCGTCGTAGCGGAGACGGAACTGGGCGCGTGAGGACGTGACGGGCGCGGCGGCGAGGGCGGCGGCCAGGGCCGCCAGCTTGCGCTCGACCCCCGTGTCGGGACGGAGGCGCAGGCTCTGGCGGTACGCGTCCTGCGCGGCCACGCGCTCCCCGATCGCGGCCAGGGCGTCGCCGAGCAGGACGTGCGAGCGCGGGTCGTGATCGTCGATGGCGGCGGCGCGCGAGGCGGACTCGCGCGCACCCGGCGCGTCTCCCAGGGCCAGCTGCGCTTCGGCCAGGGCCTGCAGGGCAACCACCGACCGCGCGTCGCGGGCCAGGACGCCGCGCAGCAGGCGCGTCGCCCCCGCGGGGTCACCGGCGAGAAGACGCTCGCGGGCCTGGGCGACCTCCGGGCTTTGCAGTGCCGCCGCCGCGCGCTGGTCGATCGACTGGACGAGGCTCTTGGGGAGGCCGAACACGCCGCCGTTCTTCTCGTAGCGGAGTTGCGTACCCTCGTACCACGTGCGGTCGGCTTCGATCACGCGCCCGTTGGTGAGGGTGATCGTGTCCGCCCCCGCCGTCGGCCCGGCCAGCCACCACGCGGCGACCGCGGCCCCCGCGGCGAGCGGCCGCCACCGGCAGTTCAGGGAACGACCTCGGACACTCCGAGCACCTTCGGCGCCGCGCCTCCGTTGCGGAAGTATTCGGGCACGGTGGAGAGGGCCGCGGTGGCGCGCGTGGCCGAGGGATAGACCCCCCAGACCAGCCGATAGCAGTCGCGCCCCTTGAAGTCGACGGGGAGGATGACGAGGTCGGACGTGCTGCCACTGTCGACGGCCTTCTGCACCGTCTCCGACGAGCAGGCGATGAGGAGCTGGATCACGGCGGCGCCCTTGCCCGCCGCGCGCGTCGAGGACACGAACGCGCGCGCCGCCTCCGGGAAACGGCCCGCGCGCAGCAGCGCGCGTCCATCCGGGACCGCCGCGGGCGGCGACGGCCGCGGCGTGGACACCGCCACCGGAGGCGGAGCGGTGGCCGGGGCGACGGTGGGCGGCGCCGGCCGTGATGACGCGGCGGCGGTCGAGGGCGCGGCCGATGGCGCGGCCGGCAGGGGGGAGGGCACCACGCTCGCGAGCGTCGTGGGCGGAGTCGGGGGAAGGGGCGAGGTCGCGGCGCTCGGGGCGGGTGACGCGCGCGCGAAGAGTCTCAGGCCGCCCGGCATGCCCTTGAAGTAGTACCAAC
>DASTLK010000233.1:0-3629 GCA_035715025.1 Vicinamibacteria bacterium | reverse complement strand
CCCGCCTCGCCGTGGCCGAGGCCTGCCGCAACGTGGCCGCGGCCGGCGGCGTCCCCATCGGCGCCACCAATTGCCTGAACTTCGGCAACCCCGAGCGGCCGGAGGTGATGGGCCAGTTCGTGGCCGCCGTGCGCGGCATCGCCGAGGCCTGCCGCGCCCTGGGGGTGCCCATCACGGGCGGCAACGTCTCGCTCTACAACGAGACGGACGGCCGCGCCATCCATCCCACGCCGGTGCTGGGCGTGGTCGGCCTGCTCGAGGACGCCGCGCACGTGCTCCGCCGCTCGCTGCGTTCCGAAGGCGACTTCGTCTATCTCCTGGGCGAGACCGGCGACGACCTCGGCGGGAGCGAGATGCTGAGGGTCGTGCATGGGCGCGTCGCGGGCCGGCCCCCGCGGCTGGACATGGAGGCGGAGAAGGGATTGCACGCCTTGCTCGCGGAAGGCGCGGCGCGCGGGATCCTGCTTTCCGCGCACGACCTCAGCGACGGCGGCCTCGGCGCCGCCGCCGCCGAATGCTGCTTCGCGGGCGAGGAGCCGGGGCTCGGCGCGCGTCTCGATCTGGCCGGCGGCCGGCGGCCGGACGTGCTCCTCTTCTCGGAGACGCCGTCGCGCGCGATCGTCACCACCCGCGACGAGCTGCGCATGGCCGAGCTGGCGCGCCGCCACCGCGTGCGCTGGGCGCGGGTCGGCACCGTCGGGGGCGACCGGCTGGTGGTCGCGTCCGGGGGCACGACCCTGATCGACCTCCCCGTCGCGGAGCTCCACCAGGCCTGGATGAGCCTGGAACGCCTGCTGCAGCAGCGCTGACCCGCGAAGGCCGGCGGATGAGGCACACTGTTCGTATGGCCGCGAAGGCGTGGAGGCCGCGCGTGGCGTGGACGGTCGGGCTGGCGCTTTGCGCGAGCCTGGCCGGAGCGAAGCCCCTCGTCCCTGCTCCCTTCGTTCCCGCGACCTCGCTGCCCGCCCGCGATCCCGCTTCGGCGGCGATCCTGATCGGCGGGATCAACGACTCCTGGCGGCAGCTCTCCGGTTGGGCGCCCCTCCATGCCGCCGCCGGCCGCCGCGTGGTCGGCTTCGCGTACGACCAGACGCGGACGGATCTCACCACCAACGCGGAGACGCTCGAGAGGTCGCTCCTCGGCTTGCGCCGCGAGGGCGTGCGCCGGCTCTACATCACGGCCTACAGCATGGGGGGCTGGATCGCCAAGGCCGCCATCGACCGGATGGTCGCGGACGGCGCCGTCGGGGAGTTCGAGTCCGTCGAGCTGGTCGCGCTGGCCACGCCGTGGGGCGGCTTCGACCTCGCGAACGTGGCCTGGAGGCTGCGGTGGTTTCCCACGCCCGGCCTGGCCCGCCGGATCTCGCAGGCGCTGGAGCGGCCCATGGGATTCGAGGTCGGCTCGGCCACGCCTTTCATCCACGACCGCCGCGCGCCGCTCCCGGCCAACGTCGCGTTCTACGTCTACGAAGGCGGGGCGGACGAGGTCGCCACCCCGCGCACGCGGCAGGAGCGCGCGAACTACGAGGCCGTGGTCGCTCTCGCCCGCCGCCGCATCCGCATCCCGGGGGCGCGTCATGCCGACATGTCCGCCCCACGTCGGCTCGATCTCGGCCGCGAAGACGCAGGCCCGGCCGCGTCGTTCTAGCGAGGGCGTCGTTTCGCGATCGCCGTCGCCCGCCTGCCGCAGCGGAAGGCGTTCGTCACCGTCCCGCGCATGATGCTATCATCGGGCCTCCGAGAGGCTTCGATCATGGCTGGCCTCACTCCCATTCCTGACGACCACTTTCGAGACCACTGTGGCCTGTTCGGCATCTACGGCCATCCCGAAGCGGCCCGCCTCACCTACCTCGGCCTCTACGCCCAGCAGCACCGGGGCCAGGAGTCCGCGGGGATCGTGGCCTCCGACGGCCGGCAGCTGCGGCTCGAGAAGGCGATGGGGCTCGTCAACGACGTCTTCGACGACGCGCGCGTGGACGCGCTGGTCGGCGACAAGGCGATGGGACACGTGCGCTACTCGACGGCGGGCGATACCGTCGCCGCCAACGCGCAGCCCATCCTGATCGAGTGCCATCGGGGCCCCATCGCGCTCGGCCACAACGGCAACATCGTCAACGCGAGCATCCTGCGCCACGAGCTGGAAGCGGCCGGCTCCATCTTCCAGTCCACCTCCGACACCGAGGTGGTCCTCCACCTCTACGCGCGCAGCCATCGCGAGACGCTCGAGGACGCCATCGCGGCCAGCCTCTCGAAGGTGATGGGCGCCTTCTCGCTGCTCTTCCTGACCAAGGACGCGCTGGTGGCCGCGCGCGACCCCTGGGGCTTCCGGCCGCTCGTGATCGGGAAACTCGAGGGCGCGACGATCGTGGCCTCCGAGACCTGCGCGCTGGACCTCATCGACGCGGAGTACGTGCGCGAGGTCGCGCCGGGCGAGCTGATCGTGATCGACCGCGACGGGCTGCGGTCGTTCCACCCCTTTCCGCCCGAGCCCGTGCGGCAGTGCGTGTTCGAGCACATCTACTTCGCGCGCCCGGACAGCGAGGTATTCGGACGCAACGTCCTCGGGACGCGGCAGCGCCTGGGCCGGCAGCTCGCGCGCGAGGCTCCCGCCGACGCCGACATCGTGGTGCCCGTCCCCGACAGCGGGATGGGAGCGGCCCTTGGATACTCGGAGGAGAGTGGCCTGCCCTTCCAGTGGGGCCTCATCCGCAACCACTACGTCGGGCGCACGTTCATCGAGCCCAAGCAGTCGATCCGGTCCTTCGGGGTCAAGATCAAGCTCAACCCCGTGCGCAGCGTCCTGGAGGGCAAGCGCGTGGTGCTGATCGACGATTCGATCGTCCGCGGCACCACGTCGCGCAAGATCGTGGGGATGGTGCGCGAGGCGGGAGCGCGCGAGGTGCACATGCGCATCAGCAGCCCGCCCACCACCGGCCCCTGCTACTACGGGATCGACACGCCGCTGAAGACGGAGCTGATCGCGTCTTCCCACTCGACGGAAGAGATCCGCCAGAGCATCTGCGCGGACAGCCTCGCCTACCTCTCCCACGAGGGCCTGCTCGCCGCCATCGGCGACGCGGACGGCCAGCGCCATTGCACGGCCTGCTTCTCGGGCCGCTACCCGGTCGCCGTCTCCCAGGCCGAGGACTGGCAGTTGAAGCTCTTCGAGAAGGTACGAGCCTAGAAGCGAGCGTGCGCATCCGTCTCGCGAGCGCGGCCGTACTGTTCGTGGCGCTCTGCGTTCCTCTCCGTGCGGCGGAGCCGCCCGGCGCCATCGCCTGGACGGACTGGTCCGACACCGCCTTCGAGCGCGCGCGGGCCGACGGCCGTCTCGTCCTCCTCGACCTGGGCGCGGTCTGGTGCCACTGGTGCCACGTGATGGAGGAGACGACCTACAAGGATCCGGAAGTCGTCTCCCTGATCCAGACGCGCTTCGTGGCCGTGCGCGTGGACCAGGACGCGCGGCCCGACCTGTCGAATCGTTACGAGGACTACGGCTGGCCGGCCACCGTCGTCTTCGATTCCGCGGGCCAGGAGCTGGTGAAGTTCCAGGGCTACATCGAGCCGGAGCGCATGCGCGGACTGCTGCGCGCGGTGATCGCCGACCCCACGCCCGGGCCTTCCGTCGA
>DASTLK010000232.1:0-3387 GCA_035715025.1 Vicinamibacteria bacterium | reverse complement strand
CCGCCGGCACGTAGCCGCACGCGACATAGAACGCCGACGGCACGCGCGGGTCGATGCGCACCGAGGGCGCGCCCGCGAGCAACGGGACCGAGCCCGCGTCGCGGTGCACCGACCACAGCAGCGCGCGCAAGCGCACGGCGTCCGGGCGCAGCAGGACGGGCGCGAAGATCGCGAGCCGGCCCAGGCTGATCCCGCGACGCGACAGCTCGCGGCGGTCGGCGGGCGTCAGCGCCGCGAGCTGGGACGACACTTCCCGGCGCGCCACCGTCCCCAGTCCCGCGCGCCACGCGAAGAGGAGGCCGCGCAGGGGCGGCGAGAGCTCGGCCGCATGCTCTTCGGGCGCGAGCGAGGGCAGCCGCGCGCGCAGCGCGCCGTCCACCCAGGCGGCCAGGCGCCGGCGCACGCGCTCGCGCAGGGCGGGATCGAGCAGGTCCGACGGCAGGGGCTCGACGCGCGGAGAGAGCGGCCCGTCCCCCGCCAGCAGCCGGCCGACGGGCGCCCCACGCCAGAGGACGTGTCCCTCGGCGCCGAGAGCGAGCGTGGAGTCCGGTTCCTCGGCGAAGGAGCGCACGCGCTCGCCCATGTGGGCCCTCAGCGCGCGATTGGCAACGGCGCGGAGGCCGCGGGCCTCGCTCAGGCCCGGGTCCGGCTCGAAGCGGAAGCCGAGCAGGCGGCCGACGGCGAGCCCCTGCACGCGCACCTCGCCGTCCGCCGCGACCTCGACCACCGCGCCCTCGGGAGAGATGCGTGACACGACGGCGGCGCCGCGCTCCACGAACTGCTCGGTGAGCCGCTCGTGCAGCGCGTCGGAGAGGCGATCCTCGACGGCGCGCGTGCGCGGCTGCCAGTGCGCGGGATCGGCCAGCCATCCGCTGCGATGCGCGACGTAGGTCCACGTCCGGATGTGGGCGATGCGCGCGAGCAGCGTCTCCACGTCCCCTTCCGTCCGGTCGATGGCCGCCACCTGCGCGGCCACCCAGTCCTCGGGCAGGCGCCCGGCCGGGGAGCGGAGGTGCCGGAAGAGCTGGGCCAGCAGACGCGTGTGCGCCTCCGTCATCACGTTGCGGAAGTCCGGGACCTGGGCCACGTCCCAGAGCAGGCGTACCGCCTCCGGCGAGTCCGTCTGTCGCCTCACCTCCGCATCGGCGCTGAGCGCGGCCAGCGCGCGATGGTCGTCCGCCTCGCGCATGCGCACCAGGACCGGAGAAGGCGGACGTCGCTCCAGGCTGGACAAGAGGGCGGCCGGCGAGGCGAAGACGAGGTCCGAGTTGCGCCAGAAGAGGCGATCGAGCGGCTCGAAGTGATGGCCCTCGACCGCCTCCACCAGCCCGTCGTCGAAGGGCCCGAGGTCGAGGGTCGGGCCGAAGGTGCCGTCGCGCGTGTGCCGACCGGCGCGCCCGGCGATCTGGGCCACTTCCGCCGGACGCAGCGGACGAGGGCCGCGTCCGTCGTACTTGCCGAGCGCGGTGAAGGCCACGTGGTCGATGTCGAGGTTGAGGCCCATTCCGATGGCATCGGTGGCCACGAGGTAGTCCACCTCGCCCGCCTGGTACAGCGCGACCTGCGCGTTGCGCGTGCGCGGCGAGAGCGCTCCGAAGACGACGGCCGCTCCCCCCGTCTCGTGCCGCACGCGCTCCGCCACCTCGTAGAGGTCGGCCAGCGAGAACACCACGATCGCGCTCCGCCGCGGCAGCCGGTCCAGCTTCTTGTGCCCGGCGTAGGTCAGGGTCGAAAGGCGCTCGCGCGCGATGAACGCGGCCGGGGGCACGAGCTGGCGCAGCAGCGGCTTGATCGTCTCCGCGCCCAGGAACATCGTCTCCTCGAGGCCCCGTGCCCCCAGGAGCCGGTCCGTGAACACGTGGCCGCGCTCGCGGTCGGCGGCGAGCTGGATCTCGTCCACGGCCAGGAAATCGACCTTGCGGTCGAGCGGCATCGCCTCCACCGTGCAGATGAAGTAGCGCGGCGAGGAGGGCACGATCCGCTCCTCGCCCGTGATGAGCGCGACCGCCTCCGCACCCCGGAGCTGCACCAGGCGGTCGTAGTTCTCGCGGGCCAGCAGGCGCAGCGGGAACCCGATCATGCCCGTGCGATGGGCGAGCAGCCGTTCGACGGCGTGGTACGTCTTGCCGGTGTTCGTGGGCCCCAGGAGCGCGATCACGGCCGGCATGCTTCCATTAGACCGCGCCCGGGGGCGCTTTTGCATGGCCGCCGCCGGCCGCGCGTAGAATCGGCGCCTCCGGGAGGTGTTCATGGCCGTCTCCCTCGCCGTCCCGTGCCGCCGCCTCGCCGCACCCCTGCTCGCGCTGGCCCTCGTCCCCGCCGCGGGCGTCGCCGCCTCCCGTCCCATCACCGAGACCGACCTCTTCCGGCTCACGTGGGTGGCCGACCCTCAGGTCTCGCCGGATGGAAAGCGGGTCGCGTTCGTGAGGGTGACGGTCAACGAAAAGAAGGACGGGTACGACACCGCGATCTGGACGGTGGACACGGAGGGCGGCCGTGCGCCCCGGCCGCTCACCACGGGAACGCAGGACCTCGCGCCGCGCTGGTCGCCCGACGGCCGCCGGCTGGCCTTCACGCGCGCCGTGGAAAAGGCGGGCAAGCTCCAGCCGCCGCAGCTCTACCTCATGGCGATGGACGGAGGCGAAGCGCGGGACCTGACCGACGTGGCGAAGGGCGCATCCTCGCCGGCCTGGTCTCCGGACGGCCGCGTACTCGCGTTCACCAGCACCGCGAACCCGAAGGACCTCGAGCGCGCCGCGCGCAAAGCGGGCGACGCCCCCGACGAGCGCGACAGCGACGTCAAGGTCGTCACCCTCGCCGTCTACCGCAGCAACGGCCGCGGACTCCTGGACGCGAGCCGGCCCGGGCACATCTGGACGCTCGAGGTCCCCGACGCCGGCGACCGGGCCACACCCCGGCAGCTCACGTCGGGCGAGTTCGAGGAGGCCTCGCCCGCCTTCGCGCCCGATGGCCGGACCATCTACTTCGTGTCGAACCGCGTGAAGGAGCCGTACTACCAGGCGCCCGATAGCGACATCTTCTCCGTACCCGTGGGAGGGGGCGAGATGTCCCTGGCCGCGAGCATCGACGGCACCATCGGGGAGTTCGCGCTCAGCGCCGACGGCAAGCGCATCGCGTTCCAGGGCGTGCCCCGCGGCGAGCCCGTGCGCTCCTACGATCAGCCCGAGCTGTACGTCGCGGACCTGGGATCGAAGGCGCCGCCGCGCCTCCTGACCGGGACCTACGACGGGGACGTCGGCGGCGGGCTCACCGGCGATCAGCGTGCGCCACGCGGCAGCCTGCCCGCGGGCCCCGTCTGGAGCCGCGACGGCACGTCCGTCTACGTGCGCACCGCGGATCACGGGCGCGCGAACCTGCAGCGCGTCG
>DASTLK010000231.1:0-2131 GCA_035715025.1 Vicinamibacteria bacterium | reverse complement strand
CGCGGCACCTCCGCGTCGCCTGCTTTTCGCACGTGGCCTGGCTGGCCGCCGACGATCCCGACCGCGCCCGGCGCGAGCTCGAGCGCGGCATCGGCATCAGCAGCTCCAAGATGTTCGACTTCAGCCAGCTCTGGCTCAGCGGCGCACGGCGTGACATCGCCCTGTACTCGGGCGAAGGGTTGGAAGAGGCGGGGCCCATCCCGGAGGGGTGGCGGCGCGCCGCGCGCGCGCTGGACCGCTTTCCCCAGGCCGGGTTGATCCTCAGCTTTTTCTCACGCGCGCGGCGGCGGATCGCCCTGGCCGAGGCTGCGGCCACGCCCGCGGCCGCCCTCGCTCACCTCGAACACGTCGACGGCCACGTGCGAGAGCTGGAGCGCCAGCGCACGCCCTGGGGCGATGCGCTGGCCCTGCTCGTGCGGGCGGGCGCGTCCGCCACCCGCGGGCTCCGCGAGCGCGCGATCTCCGAGGCCGAGCAGGCGGAGTCGAGCCTGGGCGCCGTCGATATGGCCCTGTTTGCCGCGGCCGCGCGCCGCGGACGCGGCGAGCTGACCGGCGGCGACGCCGGTCACGCGCTGGTCGCGGAAGCGGACGCCTGGATGGCCGGGCAATCCATCCGGCGTCCCGAACGCATGGCCCGCATGCTCGCACCCGGCGCCTGGGGTCGCGCCGCCGTCACTTCGCGACGCACGTAGCCCCGCGCTGGTCGCTCGGCCTCTTCCTTCCCAGCGTCGCGTGCGCGCGGGTGAAGGTGCCGCTGGCCAGGGCCGCGCCGATGGAGATCTCGCCGGCCAGGACGAGCACGGCCGCGATCTCCGCGAGCTTCGAGGCCGTGCCGTCGCCCACGCACCCCATCAGCGCGAGACACTCCCGGGCCGTCGGGAGGCTGGTCCCGCCGCCCACCGTCCCCACGATGAGGTTGGGCAGGCAGACCGCCGCGTAGAGGCCGTCCGCGGTCACCTCGAAGCGTGACGTTCCCACCGCCGCCTCCGCCACGCAGGCCACGTCCTGGCCGCAGGCGAGGAAGAGCGCCGTGAGCCCGTTCGCGAACTGTCCCTGCGCCCCGATGGTCCCCGCTTGCGAGGCGGCCACCAGCGCGTCGCGGCCGCAGGCGGCCATGGCCTCCGGCGTCGTGTGCAGGCCGTCCTCCACCACCGCCCGTGGGATCTCGACTTCGGCCAGAACGCGATGCCCCCGGACGTGCTGGTAGGCGAGGATCGAAGCCTTCTTGTCTCCCGAGAGGTTGCTCTCGACGGTCCAGTAGGCGGGACGGACGGGCGCCGTCTCCGCCAGGTGCGCGGCCAGCCGGTCGGTGGCGATGGTCACCATGTTCTGGCCGGCGGCGTCGCCGGTGGAGAAATCGCACAGCAGGTAGACGAGGTTGCCGTCCCAATGGATGCGGACGTCTTCCAACCGGCCATGGCCGGTCGTCTCCGCGACCCGCGCCTGCAGCTCCGGGAAGGAATCGACGGCATGGGCGATGAAGGCGCCCGCCTCGATCAGGTCTCGGAAGCGGAAGAGAGGCGCGCGCGTGACGCGCTGGAGAAGACAGAGAGCGCGTGCGCCCCCGCTGCGCCCGATCGCGGCCGCCCCGCGCGCGTGAGACGCGACCAGCGCTCCTTCGGTGGTGGCGAGAGGGACGTAGAAGTCCCCGTGGGCATGGAGCCCGTTGATGCGCAGCGGTCCGATGGCACCCACCGGAACCTGGGCCATGCCGATGAAGTTCTCGATGTTCCCCGTGAAAGCGTCCGGCGGGACGACCGTGCGCTCCCCCGCCAGCACGTCCAGCGCCGCTCCTCGAGCCGCCAGCAGGGCCAGCCGCTCGGCGCGGGCCGGCCGGGCCTCCCGGTCGCGGGGAATGGCCGGCGGCAATGGCGCGTCGCAAGGAGGACGTGATCCGAGCCGCGCTCCGAAAGCGCCTTCCGTCTGACGACGAATGGCGGCCAGCCGGTCACGAGCGATCGTGCGCGATATCGGCATGGCTATCCTTGCTCGGCGAGCGGCAAATCGGCGGCCACGGCTGCGATGCCGGGCCGCCCCGGCCACCAGTTCCAGCGGCCGGCCAGGCACAGCAGGGCGGGACCGATCGCGATCCGGATGAGGGTGGCGTCCAGCAGGACGGCCACGGCCAGGG
>DASTLK010000230.1:0-3065 GCA_035715025.1 Vicinamibacteria bacterium | reverse complement strand
TGGATCACGGCGGGCCTGCGCAACGTCTTCCCGCCCTTCCTGTGGCCCCTCATGGGCGCGGCGCTTGTGGGGGCGATCTGGACCCTCTTCCTCGCGCGCCGCTCCGGAGGGCCGGACCATCGCCTCATGTACCTCCTGCACGCCGCGATCGTCGGGATGGCGCTGGCCGCGGCCGCGCCCGCGCTCGGGATCATCGACATCCGCTTCGTCCCCTTCGCGCAGCTGGCGCTGTGCCTGGTGGGCGCGGTGACGCTCGGCCTCGCTCTCCAGCGCCTGGCCGCCCCCGACCTGGCCGCCCTGGCCCTCGTCCTGCTCACCGTGGTCCATGCCGACTGGCAGTCGCGCGTCCTGCGCTCCTGGATCGACTGGAACTACACGGGGCTGGAGGCGAAGGAGCTGTGGCCGGCGTTCGCGGAGGTCGCCCAGAGGCTGCGGGGCACGGTGTCCGACCCGCGCGTGGCCGTCGAGTACAACGCGGTGCACGAGCGCGCGGGCTCGATCCGCATGTACGAGACCCTGCCGCTCTTCTCCGGCCGCTCCACGCTGGAGGGCGTCTACAACCAGGCCAGCCTGCAGACGCCCGCCGTCTACTTCCTCGCCTCCGAGCTCGACGCGACTTCGCCGAACCCGTTCCGCAAGCGGGAGTACTCGCAGTTCGACACCGAGTCCGCCCTCCGTCACCTGCGGCTCTTCGACGTCGGGCAGGTGGTGGCGCTGAGCGACCGGCTGGTGGCCAGCCTCGACGCGCGTCCGGAGGCGCGCCGGGTCGCGAGGGTGCCGCCCTACTACGTCTACGACATCGAAGGCGCGGGCGGCGGCTACGTGGAGCCGCTGGCCTTCGAGCCCGTCCGTTCCTCGTGGCGCGGGTGGCGTGACAAGTCCTATCGCTGGTTCACGCGCAAGCCGCTCTCCGGCCCGCACCTCGTCTTCACGGACGACCCCCGCTTCACCCTGACCGAGAAGGACGAGTGGCTGGCGCCACCCGAGGTGCCGCTGCCCGCCGGAGTGCAGGCGCAGGCGCAGGTGGAAGACGAGGCGATCACGGTGACCACGAACCGCGTGGGCCATCCCCTGCTGGTGAAGGTCTCCTATCATCCGCGCTGGAAGGCGGAGGGCGCGGACGGACCCTATCTCGTCTCGCCGGCGCTCATGATGATCGTCCCGCGGCAGACGACCGTGCGCCTCACCTACGCGCGCACCATGGCGGACCACCTGGGCCTTCTCCTGACGGGCGTCGCGCTGGTGGCGGGGACGGCGGCGCAGGCCCGACGCTGGCGGCTCCGCGCGCAACCGCGGCCCTTGCCAGAGAACGTCCCGCCCATCCCTCTCGACGATTGCGCCGACATGCCCGCACCCACGCGCCGCTGGGGAGCGGTGATCCCGGCCGCCTTCCTCCTGGCCTGCATGGGCGCGCGGCTGGCCACGCTGCGGCCGGTCGCGCGCAACCCCATGCCGCTCTACGAGAGCGCATCCCGAGCGTACGGGGCCGGTCGCTTCGCCGACGCCGCGGAGTACGCGCGTCACGCCCTGGACCAGGGCGCGCAGGCGCCGCTGCGCGCGGAGCTGCTGTGCCTGCGCGGGGAGAGCCTGCTGCGCGCGAGCCAGGCTCGGCCGGCCGCGCAGGCGTTCCAGGACGTGCTCGCGCAAGCCGGGCCCAACCCCTACGTCGCGCAGGCCCTGTTCGGCCTGATGCAGGCCCGCGCCGCGGACGGCGACACCGAGAACGCGCGCGCCGCCCGTGACCAGCTCCTGCGCGATTTCGCGGGGTCGCCATGGGCGAACCGAGCGAGGAGCGTGTCCCCGTAGGATGGGACACGCTCCTAATACGGTGACAGACTCCTGAGCCGCGCGCGCAGGTCCGCCGCGCTCACCCGGTGGCGCGCGACCTCGCGGCCGCCGAGGAGCAGCACGGGGATGTCGTTGCGGTAGAGCGCGTCCAGCTCGGGGTCGGACCGCACATCCCGTTCCGCGAGGGCCAGCCCCAGCTCCGCGGCCACCGGCGACACCACCTCGCGCATGACCTCGCAGAGATGGCACCCCGGCTTGCCGACGAGGACGAGCGGCTCGGCCGTCACGTTCGCGGAGGGTGCGCGGGCACGGGGGTGGGCTCCGGTGGCCGCCGCAGCGTCACCACCGCCGCCACCGCGATCACGGTGACGATCGTGAGCTGTACGGCGAGGGCGGTGAGGTCGGGGTGGATGCCCATCCAGGGGATCTCGGGGAACGGCACCGGCCGCGGCCGGAGATAGCCGGCGGCGACCAGCTCGTAGATGCCCGCCCCCGCGAACGAGATGGCGAGCGCGCACATCAGGGCGCTGGACACCGCGAAGAACGGACCCAGGGGCAGGCGCACGACCGTCCGGCTCATCAGGGTCGCCAGCAGGAGCACGGCGAGAAGTCCCGCCGCCGCGCCGCCCCACACCTCGGCCGGCCGGCCCGGGGCCTCGAGGAGCAGGGCCTGGGTGAAGAGCACCGTCTCCGCGGCCTCGCGATACACGGCCAGGAACGACAGGCCCGCGAGGAGGGCGAGGTTGCGGCCCGTGAGGCTCGCCTCCAGCCCCTTGCGCAGGTATCCCGTCCAGCGGCGCGACTCGACCTTGGAAATCATCCAGAAGCTCATCGAGAAGAGAACGGCCGCGGCCAGCAGCGCGATCACCGCTTCCGAGAGCTCGCGGTCGGCGGCCCTCACCGCCAGCACGCGGCTGGACAGCCACCAGGTCAGGACGCCCGCGGGCAGCGCGGCCAGCCAGCCCGCGTGCACGTAGCGGACGGCGTCCGCGCGCCCGAGCCGGCGCACGCCGGCCAGGAGCGCCCCCACGAGCAGGGCGGCCTCGACGGCTTCGCGGAAGTAGATGAGGAAGGCGGCCAGCATGGGCACCGCGGCCCGGTGTCCCCGGGCCAGGCTGTCGAGGATGCGCTCGAGGTCGTGCCCGGTGGCGCGCACGGCGCGGCTGTCGCCCTGCTGCAGAGCCACCCTCAGGTCGCGGAAGCCCGTCTCCACGGCCGCGGTGGCCTCGGCGTCGCGCGCGCGCAGGCGCGGCTCGAGCGGCTCGAACCCCTCGAGG
>DASTLK010000229.1:0-3260 GCA_035715025.1 Vicinamibacteria bacterium | reverse complement strand
GCCTCGCCCACGAGATCCGCAACCCGCTCGGGTCGATCAGCGGCTCGGCCCAGGTCTTGATGGGCGAACCCAATATCTCCGTCGAGCAGGGCCGGCTCCTCGCCATCATCACCCGCGAGTCCAAACGGCTCTCGGATACGCTCAACCAGTTCCTCTACCAGGCGCGGCCGTCGGCGTCGGCGCGCGGGCCGGTGGACATCGGCCGGCTGGTGAGCGAGGCGGTCACGCTGCTGCGCAACGGTCCGGAGGTGGGCCCCACGCACACCGTCGATTTCGAGATGGACGCGGGTTCCCACGTCTGCCTGGCCGATCCCGACCAGATCACCCAGGTCTTCTGGAACCTGACCCGCAACGCGCTCGAAGCCATGCCGCGCGGCGGCATACTGAGGGTCCGTGTCTTCATGGACGGGGACACGCTCGTGCTCTCCTGCCGAGACCAGGGACGCGGGATCGGCCGCGAGGAGCAGCGGCGCGTGTTCGAGCCCTTCCAGTCCGGCACGCCCATGGGGACGGGTCTCGGCCTCGCCATCGTCTACCAGATCGTCCGGGACCATGGGGGCGACATCGCCGTGCGCAGCACGCCCGGTCACGGCACGGATGTGCAAGTGCGGATCCCGCTCCTCGTCCACACCCCGGTGCCGGCGTGACCTCGGCCGTGTCCGGCGGCCGCTCCCATCGCGCGGCGATCCTCGCCCTCGCCCTGGTCCCCGCCGTCCTGTTCGCCCCCGCGCTGGCCGGTGGCGTCTTCTTCCAGCGCGACCTCCACGCCTACTGGCAGCCCCAGGTGGAGACGCTGGTCCGCGTCGTGGCGGACGGTGCGCTGCCCCTCTGGGACCCGTACGAGGGATTCGGGCTGCCGCTGCTCGCCGATCCGTCGCACCAGGTGTACTACCCGCCGACCTGGCTCAACTTCCTGCTCCTGCCGCCCACGGTCTACAAGGTCCTGGTGCTCGGGCACGCGTGGGGCGCCGCCGTCGGCACGTTCCTGCTCGCGCGGGCCTTCGGGCTGTCGCGCCTGTCCGCGATGGTGGCCGGCGCGGCGTGGGTGGCGAGCGGCCCGTTCGTGTCCACGGTCAGCGTGCCCCACCATTTCATGGGCGCGGCGTGGATGCCCTGGGTCCTGCTCGGCCTGGAAAGGCTGCTCCAGGCCCCGAGCCTTCGGCGGTCGGTCGTCCTCGCCCTCCTGGCGGCGGGCCAGGTCTTCGCCGGCTCCGGGGACATGGCCATCTTGACCGCCGCCGCGGCCGCGCTGCGCCTGGTCGCGGAGGCGTGGCGGCGCCGTGCGGACGCCGCCTCCTTGCGCCCCGTGGCCGGCCTGCTGGCCATGGCCGTGCTGCTCTCCCTCGGCCTCTCCGCCGCGCAATGGATGCCCACCCTCGACGTCTTCCGGGGGACCACACGGCAGTCCATGCCGCCGGGCACCAACCTCTTCTGGTCCGTGCACCCGTGGGCCCTGGCCGAGCTGGTCCTGCCGCGCGCCTTCGCCGACCTGCCCCTCAGCGACACCATGCGCGCGATGCTCTTCGAATCGCGCGAGCCTTTCCTCTCGAGCCTGTACCTCGGCCTGGTGCCGGTGCTCGTGGTCGCCGGATGCGGCCTGCCGCGATCGCCTTCCCGCGCGTTCTGTCTCGCCGGGGCGGGCCTTTTCGGACTCGCTTCCCTCGGAAAGCACGCGCCGCTGGTCCCGCTTCTGGCCCGGCTGCCCGTCCTGTCGATGTTCCGCTATCCCGTGAAGGCCATGGTCCCCGCGTCCCTGTTCTGGGCTCTTCTCCTCGGTCTCGCCATCGAGCACGCCCGGCCACCCTGGACGCCTGCGCAGCGGTGGCGCGCGCGCGCGGTGGCGGTGGCAGGGGCCATCGTGGCCGTGGGCGCGGTGGCCCTGGCCCGCTTCCTGGTCACCCATGCCGAGGCGCTGGGCGCATCGCTGTCCGCGCCGCCCGGATGGCGGACGGCCGCGTACGAGCCGCTCGCCGCGAAGCTCCAGATTGCCGCGGGCCTGAGCGCGGTGGCGGCGTTGCTCGTGGCCTGGCGCAGCCTGTCCGAGCGTCCGCACGCCGCGCTGCCCGCGCTCCTCGGGCTCGTTGCCGTGTGCGACCTCACGTTGGCCGGCCTGCCCGTGAACAAGGTGGCCCCGCGCGAGCTCCTGACCCACGTCCCGCCGGTGGTGAAGGCCATCGCGGCCGAGCCCGGCGATCACCGAGTGTTCTCGGCGTCGCCTTCCCTGCCGGCCCTGAATCGGAGCCTGGTGCGCGGCCCGGCCGGCTGGCGGCCGGAGTGGAGCTACGCCCTCGGATTGCAGGAGTCCCTGTATGCGCCCATCGGTAGCCGCTGGGGCTTCGGCGGCAGCTACGATCCCGACTTCACGGGCATGGCGCCGGTGGCGGCGGACCGGCTCTCCAGCGCGATGGAGCAGAGCCGCGAAAACGCCGTCGGCCTCCGGCTTCTGCAGATGGGCGGCGTCACCGACGTGGTGGCGCTCGACCGTCGCACCCCGCCCGGCCTGGTCGAGGTCGGGCAGTTCCCGTCCGTGTTCGCGGATCCCATCCGGCTCCTGCGCGTTCCCGCGCCGGCGGCGCCGGTCAGGCTCGTGGGCCGCGCGCGCCACGTCACCGCCGGAGCCGCCGTGGACCTGATCGCCACGGGCGCGGTGGATCCCACGGCCGAGCTCCTCGTGGAAGCCGAAGGCGCGGACGAGCAGGCGCCGGGGTTCGAGGCCTCCGTGCACGTCGGCGCGTCCCGGGCCGACGTGCTCACCGTGGAGACACAGGCGAACCAGCCCGGCTGGCTCACCGTGACCGGTTCCTTTGCTCCGGGCTGGCGCGCGCGGATCGACGGCGTCTCCGCGCCCATCGTGCGGGCGAACGGCGTGTTCCGCGCCGTGCGCGTGCCCGCGGGCCGCCACGCCGTGGACCTCAGATACCGTCCACCCGCGGTCGCGGCCGGTGGCGTGCTGTCCCTGGCCAGCGCCGTGGCCGCGGCCGTCCTGGCCCGCGGGAGGAAGAGAGCCGCATGAAGAAGATCCTCGTGGTGGACGACGAGCCGTCCATGCGCGAGCTGCTCGCGATCATGCTGCGCCGCGAGGGCTTCGGAGTCGAGGTCGCGGAAAGCCGCGCCACCGCGGCCCGCGTCCTCGCCACCGGCGCCTTCGACCTCGTGATCACGGACGTGAAGCTCCCCGACGGTGACGGAATCGAGATCCTGCGACACCTGAAGGCCGCGGCACCGGAAACGGTGGTCATCGTGATGACGGCCTACGGCTC
>DASTLK010000228.1:0-2388 GCA_035715025.1 Vicinamibacteria bacterium | reverse complement strand
ACCAGGGGCAGGACCACGGTGAACAGGAACATCGCCACCGCCATGACGTCCTCGGCCACGCTGATCAGGGGATTGGCCAGCCCGCCCGTGAGCGTGGTCGACGCCGCGCGCAGGACGCTCTTGGCCGCGTGCGGCACCAGGGCGGCGGGTGCTCCCACCGCGACTCCGAGGGCGAGGGCGGTGAGCGGATCGTGGACTTCCCACATGACGGAGGCGGCGATCACCGAGCCCGCGGCCGGCCGCAGCACGGTCGAGAGCATGTCGAGGGCATGGTCCACCGCGGGCACCTTGTCGCCGACGATCTCGATCAGGGTGGCCACGCCGAAGAGCATCAGCGCGCGATTGCTGCCCAGGAACGCAAACGAGGACCCGAGGGTGAGGAGGCCGGCGCGCGAGAGCCCGCCCACGAGCAGCAGGGGCAGCCAGGCACGCAGGCCCGCGCAGGCGGCCAGGCCGATGGCCAGGCTGATCGACGAAACGACGTCGGCCCAGGCCACCGTATCCACGGATCGAGACTAGGGCCGGGAAAGGGGGGTGTCAAGCCTGGGCGGTCGCCCGCGATCGCTCACTCCGGCGCGATCTCGATGCGGAACGACTCGACGTCGCGCATGTGCTTGCGGGCGAACTCCATGTGCCCGCGGTCCTGACGCAGCTGGATCGGCGTCGGACCTTTCGCAAGCAGGGTGACGGTCGAGGTGGCCATGGCCACGTCGCGCCAGGCGGGGCTGGCCGTGGATCCCGCGTTGGTCTGATAGGCGATGCCGAGACGCCGGCCCTCGCCCACGATCCCGGGCAAACCGAGGCGCAGCACCACGCGCCCCGGTTGGACCTCCGGCGGGGACAGGAGCACGTGGGGCGCGGCCATGCCCGCCTCGTCGCCGCCGGTGAAGGCGAACGTGTTCACGAGCGCACCGGGAAGGTCCTGCGGGTCGAGCGTCGCGTCCGTCCAGGTGGCGACGGGCTCCTCGTCGATCCTCACCTGAAGGCGGAGCGTCGGGTCCGGCGGCGCGTCCTTGCGGTCCCAGGCCTGCCAGAAGCTCGCGCCCGTCACGACGAGGACGAGGTGAGCGGTCGGCACCACCGGGGGCGGCGTGGGAGACGCGACCGCCACCCGCTCGACGGCGTGCAAGACCTCTTCCTTTCCGTTCGCGCGTACCAGTCGCTCGATGCGGCTCTTCGGGATCAGGATCGATGCGAAGGGGAGCTGGACCCGAAGCGCGGTCTTGCTCTCCGACGCGATCGTGCCCGTGAGCCGGTCACCGTTGAGCAGCCACACCACGACCGGGGGGCCCGGAGCGGCCGAGGGCCTGGGCGCAGATGCGGACGGCACAACGGACGGAGACGGAGAGGGAGACGGAGAGGGGGCCGGCGGGACCGGCTGCGCGAACGACGTCGCCGCCACGAGGCTGGCCGCGAGCACGGCCGCGCACCGGCTCACGTCAGGAGCCCACAGGTGAGGCAGCGCGTGGCCTCGCCACTGGCCACGAGCTTGAAGCATTCCACGAAGCAGTCGGGGTCGCTGCAGACGCGGATCCCGCACTCGCACTCCCAGGCGACGTCCGGAGCGCCGGCGAGGGAACGACCGCAGTTGTGGCACGCCATGGTGACTGGTTTCTCCGCGGCCATGCCGGATGGAATCCTCCAGGAGCGCGGGAGGACGATGAATCGAGTATAGCAGCGCCTTGACCCTTCCCCGGGGTGGCGCCTAGAATCGCCGCCATGGCGGGTTCCGACGACGATCGCCGCCGACACCCCCGCGTACGGCTGGACGGGCGCACCGGAGGCCGCGCCACCGTATTCGCCGACTTCAAGGTCGTCGCCCTCTCGGAGGACGGCGCCTGCCTCGAGATGTCCACTCCGCTCGCCGTGGATTCGCAGTGCGACATCACCCTGAACCTCGCCCACGTGACCGTGGACCTGCGCGGACGCGTCGTCGACGTGGAACCGGCGGAATCGACCTCCGTGTACCACGTCGGCATCTCGTTCGTGAAGGTCGAGGCGCTCGATCGCGCTCTCCTCGAATCCTTCCTCGATCGCGAACGCCAGCGCGCGGGCGCATGATCAGCGAGCCCGTCACCGGAACCGCGCGGGCCCAGGTCCCGGCCCGGCTCCTGGACCTCAGCCTCGGCGGCGCCCTGCTCGACCTGTCGACTTCCCTCGACGTCGGCGCCATCCACGACTTCGCCCTGCAGCTCGACGGCGAAGTGCTCTGGGTGCAGGGCGAGGTGAGGCGCTGCCGCCGCGTGCGCGACGAGGGATTCCAGGTGGGCATCGAGTTCATCGGCATCGACCCGCACGACCAGAGCCGCCTGCAGTCCTACCTGAAGCAGCGCCAGCAGTAGCCGCGCCTGAAGCAGCGCCAGCAGTAGGCGCACCCGTGACGTGCCG
>DASTLK010000227.1:0-2728 GCA_035715025.1 Vicinamibacteria bacterium | reverse complement strand
GAATCCGGATTTCTCCGCGCGCGCTGTCGATTTCCCTCGCCGCCGTTCGACTAGGGGATGACAGGCGCAATGGGGCGCCTGGGATCAGGAGAGCTGGAAATGCCCATGAACGCACCGCGATTCGCAATCGTCGGCGCCCTCGTCCTTTCCGCCGGCGCCGCCCTGGCCGCGACGACGCCCACGGCCCCCGGCAAGCCCACCTCGGCCGCGCTCGAGCGGTTCAAGACCCTGGCCGGAGACTGGGTCGCCGCCGAGGACGGCGACATGGTCAAGAAGGGCGATCTCGTGGCCCGCTACGCCGTCACCGCGTCCGGGAGCGCGGTGGTGGAGACCGTCTTCCCCGGAAGCGAGCACGAGATGGTGACGGTGTACCATGCCGATGGTCCGGACCTCGTGCTCACGCATTACTGCACGGAAGGCAACCAGCCGCGCATGCGCGCACGGGGCGCCCAGGGGCCCCGCTTCGACTTCGCGTACGACGGCGGCACCAACATCGATCCCAAGCGCGACCGCCACATGCACTCCGCCAGCTTCGATCTCGTCGGCGCGGACGAGATCCGCAGCGAGTGGAGCGAGCTCGCCGAGGGCAAGCCCGTGTTCGTCGCGCGGATGCACCTCGTGCGCAAGACACGCTGAAAGGACACGACCATGAAATACCTGCTGCTGATCTACGAGAGCGAGGCCGGCTTCGCCGGCATGTCCGGGGCCGAGCAGGCCAGGATCTTCGAGGAGTACATGGACTACACGAAGGGCATCCGCAAGAGCGGGAACTACATCGGCGGGGAGGCGCTGCAGGCGATCTCGACCGCGACCACCGTGCGCGTCAAGAACGGCAAGACGATCACCACCGACGGCCCCTTCGCGGAGACGCGCGAGCAGCTCGGCGGCTTCTACCTCGTCGAGGCCAAGGACCTCGACGAGGCGATCAAGCTCGCCGCCGGCATCCCGGCCTCGCGCACGGGCTCGATCGAAGTGCGTCCGATCATGCCCACGCCGCCCATCGAGTAGACGGCGCCATACGCCGCCCGGCGGTTTAGACTGCCGGGCGGCGCCCATGGATTTCGAGACGCTGTACCGCGAAGAGCGCCCGCGCGCCCTCGCCACCCTGATCCGGCTCCTCCGCGACTTCGACCTCGCCGAGGACGTGTTGCAGGAGGCCTTCGCGGTGGCGGTCGAGAGGTGGCCGCGCGAAGGAGTGCCCGGCAACCCCTGCGCCTGGCTGGTCTCCACCGCCCGCCACAAAGCGATCGACCGCTTGCGGCGCGCGAAGACCTTCGCGGCCAAGCAGGCCGAGATCGCGTACTCGAGCGAAACCGCGTCTTCTCCCGATCCCGTGGACGAGACCTTCCCCGACGACCTGCTGCGGCTGATCTTCACCTGCTGCCACCCGGCCCTGGCCCTGGAGGCCCAGGTCGCGCTCACCCTCAAGACGCTGTGCGGGCTCTCGGTGGAGGAGATCGCGCGCGCGTTCCTGGTGCCCGCTCCGACCATGGCCCAGCGGCTGGTCCGAGCCAAGGGCAAGATCCGCGGCGCCGGCATTCCGTACGAGGTGCCGGACAGCGAGCGCCTGGGCGAGCGGCTCGAGGGCGTGCTGCGCGTCGTGTACCTGGTGTTCAACGAGGGCTACGCGGCGACGTCCGGTGACGCGCTCGTGCGCCGCGAGCTGTGCGCGGAGGCGATCCGCCTGGGCCGGTTTCTGCGCTCGCTCCTGCCTCGGACGAGCGAGGTGGCCGGGCTGGTGGCCCTCATGCTGCTGCAGGACTCGCGCCGTGCCACGCGCGTCGACGCACACGGCGAGCTCGTCACCCTGGAAGAGCAGGACCGTTCCCTATGGGACCGCGGTCAGATTCTTGAAGGGGAGTCGCTCGCGGAGGAGGCGGTGCGCCGCGGCGGCGCGGGCTTCTACGCTCTGCAGGCCGCGATCGCGGCGCTCCATGCGCACGCGGCGCGCGCGCAGGAGACGGACTGGCCCCAGATCGCGGCGCTGTACGCGCTGCTGCTGCGCCTGCATCCGTCGCCGGTGGTCGCCCTCAACCACGCGGCGGCGGTGGCGATGGGGGAGAGGCTCGACCGTGGGCTGCGCCTCATCGAGCAGCTCGAGGCCACGGGCGAGCTGGAGTCCTATCACCTGCTGCCGGCGGCGAAGGCGGACATCCTGAGGCGGCTGGGCCGGTTCTCCGAAGCGGCGGTGGAGTATGAGCGCGCCCTGGAGCTCGTAACGCAGGAGCCGGAGCGGAGGTACTTGCAGAGGCGACTCAGGGAAGTCACCGCGGCGGAGTAAAGCCGGCAAGAGCTCGACGGCCGACCGTGGTGGCAGGCCTCTATCTGTTAACCGAGTCGACCGATGGCGGCGGGCGCGATCGTCGATCGGGCCCTCACCCTGCTCCTCGAGAAGGTCGAGAGGACCAAGCTTGGGGTGGTAGCGAAGCCGCGGCCGCCTCGCTCTATCCGTCCCGGGACGGATGGGAGCTTCGAACGCCCATTGTTCCTTCGCGGGATATGCCGAGGCACGTGAAACGAGGGGGCTCGGCGCGATGTCAATCTCGGGCGGAAGGGAACCGAAAGATATCGATCGACACGGTTAACAGATTTGAGGTTGTGGCCAGGTCGGCTGCCATCAGGAACGGCCATCAGGAACGGACGCCAGGTCGGGCCTTAGCCCCAGAACCCGACTGCGCGCGCGATACGCCCATCCGGCGCGAGATCGAACACGTTCGTGCCCCGGCCG
>DASTLK010000226.1:0-3463 GCA_035715025.1 Vicinamibacteria bacterium | reverse complement strand
CTCCCCAGGGTGGCCACGGCGCGCGCGACCTGGGCGCGGTCCGGGGTGAACCCCACCAGCACCTCGACACCCCCCCCGCCGAACTTGGCCGCCGCCACCAGGTCGCCGGGCTGTGGCCACTTCTCGAGCAGCTCGAGGGCGGCCTTGCGCGCCTTGAGGAGGCCCGCCGGACTCGAGAACGCCAGGTCGAAGAGCAGCAGGAACTGCCGCCGCGAGGCGGCCATCAGCTTGGGACTCACGCTTCCCGCGGAGAGCGCGCTCGGCGCGCCCGCGTCCACGGCCAGGAAGCCCGCGACGGGCACGCTGCGGCCGCCGTCCTCGACCTCGAAGTCCTGGACGGTGAGCCCGGGGACCGCCCGGCCGTCCTTGTCCGTCACGAATACCGGAACCGCCACGAGGCGGACGTCCACCTGGAAGACGGGCGGCGTCTGCTGCGCCGGGGGTTCAGCGGGGCTTCGGGTCGGAACCACCAGAGCGGCCAGCCCCACGAGCGCGCCCGCGATCCGAGTGGTCGCCATGACTCACCCCCGGCGCGATTATACGCGCGTGCTCACGGCCTCCCGCTCGCCTCGCGCGCCAAGCGCAGACGCCGATAGGTGGTCAGGCGCGAGTAGACGTCGTGCACGCCGACCGCGATCTCGCGGTGGTCGGCGCTCAGAGGCACCTCCACCACGAACTCGCGCCGCAGCGGATCCGACGTAGTCGCCGAAAGCGCCGGCGGCAGCGGAACCTCGATGAGCTGCTCGCGCACCTCCAGAGGCCGCTCCTTTGCGAGCGCCCCCGCCCTCCAGACCGCGATCACCACGCGCAGCCGTCCGTGCCGTCCCTCCGCGTCCTCGACCGCGGACAGCCGTGCCAGCGATACGCCGATCCTGACCTTCGCCGACCGCGTGGTCTTCGGCGCTCCATCTCCCGGCGGCCACGGGTCGATCGACACCTCGGCGCCGAGCGAGTCCTCCTCCAGGCCCGCGAGCAGGGCCGCCAGCGTGCGGCTCGCGCCCGTTTCTGCGCGCTCGCCGTGGAAGTACGACGGCGTGTAGCGGATCGGACGCCCCTTCTTGCGCAGCTCGACGCGCAAGCCGTGGATGCGACCATCGGGAGCGTGGTCCGGCGTCAAGCCGAGGGCGTACTCGCCGCGGATCTGGTCCGCGATCTCTCCGAGCGCCGCCCGGGGGTCGTTGGCGTTGAACACGGCCGATCCGCCCGTCTCCTCCGCCAGGATCGACGGGCCCGCCTTCAGGTTCGTGACCCGGATCGCGTCGGTCTTCGGCGAACGCACGTAGCGCCGGTCCGCCTCGGAGACGTCGGTGAGCGAGAAGCCCGTCAGGCCCGAGGCGTCGACGGGATAGAGGGTCACCCGGGCCGCATTGGCGCGGGCGGCCAGGGCCTGGAACGCGCGGGACATGTCGTACTCCTGCATGGGGGCGAAGAGCGCGGAGAAGTCCCGGTGCAAGGCCTCCGGGCAGATGTCAGCGAGCTGGTGGAAGAGGTCGATCGCGGGCCGCTGCTCGAGGCCGTCGCTGACGTAGAGGAGGGCCTTCGATCCCGGCAGCGTGCCGAGCGCCTGGATCACGGCCTCGAGCCGTGCGAGGGTCCGCTCGAGGTCCTGGCTTCGGGACTGCGCCTGCGTCCGGATGGGCGCTTGCAGCATCGGCAGGTTGTTCTCACACGGTTCGGTCACCGTCTCCAGAACGATCTTGACGATATCGATCGCGTGCCGCTCGTCCGAGCGCGTGAGGTGGCCGTGGGTTGGCTCCCGCTCCGCGCTGCGCAGCGCGGCCGCGATCTGTTCCGCGTCCGGGGTCAGGGGTGAAAGCACGTGCGCTTCTTCCCCGGCGGCAACCACCAGCGCCCGCGCTCCGCCGCGCCCGAGCTGCTCCTTCAGGAACGACTCGAGTCCGGGCAGGACTCGCGTGCGGCCCTGGGGCGTGAGGTTCCAGTTGTCGAGATAGGCGACGAAGGTGATGGGCTCCGGGGGTGGCTCAGCCGGGGCCAGCGCTGCATCGGGCGAAGTCGGCGCCGCCGCATCCAGGGGAGCCGCCGCGCCCACGGGCGGGTGAAAGGCGACGATGGAAACCGGACGACCGTCCTCGTAGAGGGCGAAGTCTTCGCGGCCGAGGTCGCGCACGGGCCGGCCCCGCGAGTCCGTGACCGCGACATGGACATAGACCATCTGGGCCTCGACCGGGAAGGCCGGCTGCGGCACCTCGCCTGGCGAGACGAGGGCGGAGGATACGAATAGGGCGACCGCGGCACGCACGGGTCAGGGCGCCAGCAAGATTCGTTCCCCGCTATCGGTCGCGTTTCCAACGCCGGGCCCAACACCAAGGGTTGAGCGTTCGTCCTGTTCGGGAGACGACGCTGTCCGCCGAGTTGGGCGCGGCTCATCCACAAGGTGTAGGCTCGGCAGCCGGCGGCGCGAAAGGAGCTCGGGATGGGCCTGCACCGACGCAGCTTCTGGCTCGGCGTTCCCCTGGGGCTGTGCTGGGCCGCGGGCGCCGGGGCTTCTCCGGCGCAGTCTGCCCAGGAACCTGCGCCACCCGTTTTCGGGGCCGACGTTGCGCTCGTGGCCGTGCCCGTGTTCGTGACCGACAAGTCCGGCAAGGCCGTTCGCGGGCTCAGCGCCGAAGACTTCGAGGTCTACGACGGCGGGCGGCGGGTCCCCATCGCGGCGTTCCAGGCGATCGACGTCGACGTTCCCGTCGCGACGGCGTCCCCGTCCGTGCTTCCGGTCGCCGTTCAGGCCGCCGCGCACCGCCAGTTCTTGCTGCTCTTCGACCTCCAGTTCTCACCCGCGGCCGGCATTCTTCGGGCCCGCGCGGCGGCCATGCGCTTCGTTCTGGACTCGCTGGGCCCGAGCGATCTCGTCGCGGTCGCGACGTTCGGCTCGGGCGGCCTCAAGATGCTGACCGACTTCACGGGCGACCGTGCCTGCGTTGTCCGAGCCATCGCGGGACTGGGGGTCGTCGATGCGGTCAAGCCCGACGCCTTGGGCCTGAGCGGTGAGTTGGCTGAGCTGGCATCGCCGGCGGGAGCGGAGGGACGCTCGTCCGGCGTCGATGCGCAGATCAGGCAGCTCATGGCGCTCCTGCAGGGCGACCTGAAAAAGGAATACGTGCAAAGAGTCGACGATTTCCTTGCGAGCATCGGGGATCTCGCGTTGGCCCTCTCGTCGCTTCGGGGCCGCAAGCAGATCGTGCTCCTCTCGGGGGGCTTCAGCAGGAAGGCGTGGGGGGGTCCGGAAACGGAGGCGGAGAGGTTCGAACCGCCGCAATGGATGGCCGTGCAACGCCGGATGGATGACGCGTTTCGCATGGCGGGCCGCTCCGACGTGGTCATCCACTCCGTCAGCCTCGCCGGGCTGGAGGGGCCCGTAGACGTCTCGAGCCGGACCGGACGGAGTAGCGGCCGGGGCGAGGGCCTCGTGACCCTGGCCGCGCTGGCGGAGAACACCGGCGGCCGC
>DASTLK010000225.1:0-3046 GCA_035715025.1 Vicinamibacteria bacterium | reverse complement strand
AACCGTCCTTCTGGCGCCGGCACGAGGCCAATCCGCTGGGCCCCCTGGCCGCGGCGAGGCACCAGTTTTGAGCGAATACGTTCTCGGCATCAGCGCCTTCTACCACGACTCCGCGGCCGCCCTCCTGAAGGACGGCATCATCGTCGCCGCCTGCCAGGAAGAGCGCCTCTCGCGCAAGAAGCACGACTCCGACTTCCCCACTCACGCCGTCAAGTACGTCCTGCGCGAGGCCGGTATCGGCCCCGAGCAGCTCGATGCCGTGGGCTTCTACGACAAGCCCCTCCTGAAGTTCGAGCGCATGCTCTCCACCTACATCGCGACCTTTCCGAAATCGTTCGGATCGTTCCGCAAGGCGATGCCGGTCTGGATCAAGGAGAAGCTCTTCGTGCCCTCGACGATCCGGAAGGCGCTGCGGCCCTACAAGGGACCGATCCTCTTCGCCGAGCACCACATGAGCCACGCCGCGTCCTGCTTCCTCGTGTCGCCCTTCGAGGAGGCGGCCATCCTCACCGTGGACGGCGTCGGCGAGTGGGCCACGGCCAGCTTCGGGGTGGGCAAGGGCACGGACATCACCCTCTTCAAGGAGATCCGCTTCCCGCACAGCCTGGGACTCCTCTACAGCGCGTTCACCTACTACCTCGGCTTCAAGGTCAACAGCGCCGAGTACAAGGTGATGGGCCTCGCCCCGTACGGGAAGCCCGTCCACTTCGATCGCATCATGAAGGAGATGGTCCACCTCAGCGAGGACGGCTCCTTCAAGCTGGACATGAAGTACTTCTCCTACGACTACGGCCTCACCATGACGAACGGCCTGTTCAGCGAGTTCTTCGGCGGCCCGCCGCGCAAGGCGGAGACGTGGATGGCCGAGCGGGAGTTCGACATCGCGGCCTCCGTGCAGAAGGTCTGCGAGGAGATCGTCCTGCGCATGGTGCGGTACATTCACAAGGAGACGGGGCTCACGAACCTCTGCATGGCGGGGGGCGTGGCCCTCAACTGCGTGGCCAACGGACGAGTGGTCCGCGAGACCCCGATGAAGAACCTGTTCGTGCAGCCCGCGGCCGGCGACGCCGGGGGCGCCGTGGGCGTGGCCCACTACATCTACAACACGCTGCACAAGCGCTCGCGCACGGCGGGATGGACACACGCCTACCTCGGTCCCGAGTACAAGGACGACGAGGTCAAGGCCTACCTCGATTCGAGGGGCGTGCCCTACAAGGCGCTGCCACGCGAGGAGCTCCTGAAGACGACGGCGCGCCTCCTGTCCGAAGGAAACGTGATCGGCTGGTTCCAGGGGCGCATGGAGTTCGGGCCGCGTGCCCTGGGCGGCCGCAGCATCCTGGGCGATCCGCGCGACCCCAAGATGCGCGACACCCTCAACATGAAGATCAAGTTCCGCGAGGGGTTCCGGCCGTTCGCGCCCTCCGTCCTGGCGGACAAGGCCTCGGAATGGTTCGAGACGGACGTGGACAGCCCCTACATGCTGCTGGTCGCGCAGGTGCGCGAAGGCAAGCGCACGATCCCCGCCGTCACCCACGTCGACAACTCGGCGCGCCTGCAGACGGTGACGCGCGACGAGAGCCCGCTCTACTACGACCTCATCTCGGAGTTCGAGAAGATCACCGGCGTGCCCATCGTCATCAACACGTCGTTCAACGTGCGCGGGGAGCCCATCGTCTGTACGCCGGGTGACGCCTACCTGTGCTTCATGCGGACGAACATGGACCAGCTCGTGCTGGGGCCCTACCTCCTCGACAAGAAGGACCAGCCGGCGCTGCGCGAGGACGTAGACTGGCGGACGTTGTTCGAACTCGATTGAGCTGAGGATCTATGGCATTCGAAGAATCCCGCGAGAAGCTGGGCATCATCGGCGAGCTGTGGTCGTTCATGCGCGTGCGCAAGAAGTGGTGGCTCGGCCCCATCGTGGTGATGCTCGGCCTGCTCGGCCTGCTGGTGGTGTTCACGTCCGGCTCCGCGGTGGCGCCGTTCATCTATACGTTGTTTTAGTCGCCATGCTGATTCACGGAGTCCTTGCTGCCGCCGCCCTGCTCGCGCTCGCCGCTCCCGTGCACGCGGACGAGCCGCCCGCGGACGGCAGGAAGGTCGTCCTCTTCGTGTGCGAGCACGGCGCGGCGAAGAGCGTGATGGCGGCCGCCCACTTCAATCAAAGGGCGAAGGAACGGAAGCTCCCCTACCGGGCGGTGGCCAAGGGGACGAGTCCCCAGGAGCAGCTCTCGGAGAGCGCGGTCAAGGGGCTCGTCGCGGAAGGGCTGACGGCCCTGCCTTCTCGGCCGGAACAGGTCACGGCGGCGGACGTGGCCGGCGCCGCGCGCGTCGTGACGTTCGGTTGCGACATCTCGAAGGTCGCGCCCGGATCGCGGCCGGAGTCCTGGGCGGACGTGCCCGGGCCCAGCGAGGACTACGCCGCGTCGCGCCAGGCCATCGACCGCCACCTCGACGCGCTCCTCGCCGAGCTCGACCGGCCCAAGAAGTAGAGCTAGGCCGAGACCGACTCGGGGGGAAGCGGCCGGCCCGCGAGAAGCGCCGCGATCTCCGCCCGATGCCCGTCGTCGTGCTCGCGCATCATCCTCGGCACGTCGCGCAGGGTGATGGCGCCGACGCCCGCCTGTCGCCCCCCACGTTCCCATGCCCCGGACGGCACCGTGCGCAGGACGGCCAGGTTGGCCGTCCGCGCCGCCTGGAAGGCCGCGATCCCCGCGGCCAGCGACCTCGCACGATAGTTCCTCGCCGCGGCCACACGGGCCCCGTCGAAGTCGGGGAGCTCCGGATCCTCCTCCGCGAGGAGACGCCGGATCCGTTCGCCGTATCCCTCGCGCTCGAGGTCGGCAAGGTGCCAGGCCTGCTCGACCAGGCTCAAGCCGCCGTCCGCCGGACCCATGAGCGCGGCCACGTCGCTCATCTCTTCAGCCGCCGCCTGCAGGTCCGCCGGCATGGCCTCCAGCGCGCGCAGGAGCACGGCCACGTCCGTCGGAGTCGTCATGCGGTCTTCCTCCCCCGCGGCATCGCGCCGAGCACGCCGGATTGAACC
>DASTLK010000224.1:0-3290 GCA_035715025.1 Vicinamibacteria bacterium | reverse complement strand
TCACCGGGAGGCGTCTCCTCATCGAGGGGGTCGGATTCCGGCCGCAGGCTCTGGTTGTCGATGACGGCGTAAACGGTCTGCGGGCGCACCGCGGGCAGGCCGAGGCCGATGCGGCCGACGGTGGCGCCCGTGGGCAGCCCGCCTCCCAGGCGCGTCCAATGCGCGCCCGCATCCGTCGTCTTCCAGATGCCGCTGCCGGGCCCGCTCTCCAGGAAGTTGCGCGCGGTGCGGGCGCGCTCCCACATCGCGGCATAGAGGACCTCCGGCCGGCTCGGGTCCTGCACGAGGTCGATGGCGCCCGTGCGGTCGTCGACGTAGAGCACGCGCGTCCAGCTCTCGCCGCCGTCCGTCGACTTGTACACGCCGCGCTCCGTGTTGTTCGTGTAGAGGTGGCCGGTGGCCGCGACGTAGAGGGTGCGCGGATCCTTCGCGTCGACCACGATGCGCCCGATGTGATGCGAATCGGCGAGGCCGAGGTTGCGCCAGGTGCGGCCGCCGTCCGTCGTCTTGAAGAGGCCGGTACCGGCATAGGAGGTGCGGCTGGAGTTGTTCTCGCCGCTGCCGACGTAGATCGTCTGTCCGTCCGGATCGCCGAGGGCCACGTCGCCGATGGTGATGCACGACTCGCGGTCGAACAGGGGCGTCCAGCTCCCGCCCCGGTTGTCCGTGCGCCACAGGCCGCCGGTCGCGAAGGCCACGACGTACGCGTCCGGATGGGCGGCCGGCGCCTCGATGTCCACGATGCGTCCGCCCTGCACCTCCGGACCCACGGCGCGGAAGCGGAGGCCGCTGAGCGGCGAGTCCTTCTCCATCTGCAGGCGGCGCTCGTAGCCGGCCAGCCGCGGCTCCGGCGGCATCCCCTCGCGATGCGGGTGGAAGCGGTCGCGTTCCTGCTCCTTGGTGAGCGGAGGCTTGAGCGGCGTCATCTCGTCGGCGCCGGCGGGCGGAACCAGGCAGAGCAGGCTGAGAAGGGCGAGCGGACGGATCACGTGGACCTCCAAGGATGCGCCGGCGTGGAGGGCCAACATACCAGACGGCCCCGTGGCTTTCTCGCGAGGCGTCGTTTAGAGTTTCGAGAGGCTGTCCTCGAGACGATGGGACAGCCTCCTAACAGGTTGGGAGGTGTTGATGCCGTCTCCGGCTGCTCCCCGCGCCGTTCTCGAGACCACGCTCGGCGAGATCGAGATCGAGTTCCTCGTCGACAAGGCCCCCGGCCACGTCAAGAACTTCACGGACCTCGCCAAGAAGGGGTTCTACGACGGCACGACGTTCCACCGCGTCATCCCCGGCTTCATGATCCAGGGCGGCGATCCCAACACGAAGGATGCCCAGGGCTCGCGCTCGCGCCACGGCACGGGCGGTCCCGGCTACACGATCAAGGCCGAGTTCAACGACACGCCCCACAAGCGCGGCGTGGTGTCGATGGCCCGCGCCCAGGACCCCAACAGCGCCGGCTCGCAGTTCTTCATCGTGGTGAAGGACTCGGGGTTCCTCGACCGCGAGTACACGGCCTTCGGCCGCGTCGTCCGCGGGATGGAGGTCGCGGACAAGATCGTCAGCTCGCCCCGCGACGCGCGCGACAACCCGAACGACCGGATCGACATGAAGGTGCGGGTGGTCGAGACCGCCTGAGCCTCGCCCTCCGTGCCTCCGCCCGTCGAGACCGAGATCAAGCTGCGGATGGAGGGGCCGGACTCCGCCCGTCGCGCGGTCACGGCCCTGGGCGCGACGCTCGAAGGGGCGCGGCACCTGGAGGACAACACCCTCTACGACGATGCGCATTCCTCGCTGTATGCCGCGGGGCAGGCCCTGCGCCTGCGCCGGGCGGCGGGTCGCGCCATCGTGACCTACAAGGGTCCCCGGCAGGAGCGCGGGGACGGCGTGAAGAGCCGGCCCGAGACCGAGACCGAGGTCTCGGATGCCGACGCCTTCCACGCGATCCTCTCCGCGCTGGGCTACCGGAAGGTCTTCCGGTACCAGAAGTATCGGGAGACGTACCACTGGCGCGATGTCGAGATCGTCGTGGACGAGACCCCGATCGGGACCTTCCTGGAGATCGAGGGGCCGGCGGCCACGATCCACGAGGCCGCGCGCGCGCTCGGCCGCCCCCGCGCGGATTACATCGCGGATTCCTACGCGACCCTGTTCCTCGCGTCGGGAGGCACCGGCGACATGGTCTTCCCCTGAAATCCATGATCCTGGCCGCCGGCCTCGGCACCCGGATGCGACCCCTCACGCTCGACCGCGCCAAGCCGGTGCTGCCCGTCCTCAATCGTCCGCTCCTGCACTGGACGCTCGAGATGCTCGCGTCGCACGGCGTGGAGGAAGTGATGATCAACCTCCATTACCTCCCGCGCAGCGTGCGCGCCGCCGTCGGCGACGGCCGTGCCTTCGGCTTGAAGGTCTCGTATTCGTTCGAGCGCGACATCCTGGGTACGGGAGGCGGCCCCCGCAAGGTCCGCCGCTGGATGGGGGACGAGACGTTGCTCCTCCTCAACGGAGACGTGGTCTTCGACTTCGATCTCACCGCGCTGCGCCGCCGCCACGAGCGGGCGGGTGGGCCCGCGACCCTGGGCCTCCTCCCGAACCCCGATCCGCGGCACTACAGTCCCGTGATCACCGGGCCGGACGGCCGCGTGAAGTCCATTGCCGGCCGGCCGCGCCCGGCGCGTGGCACCGTCTCGATGTTCACCGGCGTCCACATCCTCGACCCCGCGCTCCTCGACCGGCTGCCGCCCGGACCGTCCGATACGGTGCGCCACCTCTACGCGCCGCTCATCGCCGAAGGGCGCCCGCCGCTGGGAGTCCGCCTGCGAGGCCCGTGGTACGATCTCGGCAGCCCTTCGCTGTACCTCGCCTCACAGCAGTCACTGCTCGCAACACGGTTCCGGGGAATCCGGCGGGGGTCGGTCATCCACCCCGAGGCCCGGGTCCATCCGCGGGCGCGCGTGGTCCGCTCGGTGGTGGGCAAGGGGTCGGTCATCGCGGAGGGCGCCGAGGTGCGCGGGAGCGTGCTGTGGGATCGCGTAAAGGTGGGCCGAGACGCGGTGGTCGAGGCGAGCATCCTGGCCACGGGAGTCGAGGTCGAGGACGGCGAGGGCCTGCGATCCGCCCTGCTGATGAAGGGTCAACCCCTCGGGGAGCTGAGGTCGTGAGCTCGGAGCGGCGGGTCGAGAGCCGGTCCACGCGGCCCCGACGCGGCCGTCGTGGCCCAGAGCGTCCGCCGGCGCCCGCGGTCGTGGCGTCGGGTCCCGCCTTTGCCGGCGATCCCTCTCCCGACCAGCGCGTCT
>DASTLK010000223.1:0-2806 GCA_035715025.1 Vicinamibacteria bacterium | reverse complement strand
GCACCGTCACCAACGGCTTCGGCCTGGCCTACGAGTACAAGCGGAAGGGCTACGCCCTGGGCGGCAACGCGTTCACCTATCGTCGGGGATCGTGGGACTCCTGGGGCACGGGCGAGGGGTTCGACCCGGACCAGCGGTCGTACGAGAAGTACAGCGCCAGCCTCTCGAAGGACTTCTTCTTCGGCCTGCACAAGATCCACCTCAACGCCGCCTACTACGGCGGGCGGCATCTCGACCGCTTCAGCATGTATCAGTTCGGCTTCTTCGACGAGAACCGCATCCACGGCGTCCCCTCCGCGGGCGTCCGCTTTGGCGAGCTGGCCATGCTGCGCACCGGATATTCGTTCAACCTCTTCGACCTCTACCGCGTGGACCTCTTCCTCGAGCAGGCCCTGGGCAAGGACCCGACGCGGGACGGGGCCTGGCGCAACGTGACGGGCGTCGGGCTCGGCCTCAACCTGCGCACGCCCTTCGGCACCATGCTGCGCGCCGACCTCGGCAAGAGCTTCCTGCCCCGGCTGTACTCCGGGTCCGGCTCCTTCGTCGCCCAGATCATGGTGCTCAAGCCGATATGAGCCTCGCTCCTCATCCGACCATCGAGGGTCATTACCGCGAGGCCGCCCAGCGTCAGGAGTACGTCGACTCCCTCTTCGACCGCGCGGCGCCGCACTACGACTGGATCTGTCGGGTCATGTCCTTCGGATCGGGCGCCCTCTATCGGCGGCAGGCCCTGCAGCGCCTCGGCCTGGCGCCGGGCCTGTCCGTCCTGGACGTCGCCACCGGCACCGGCCTCGTCGCGCGCGAGGCCGCCGCGCTCACCGGCGGATCCGGCGTGATCGGCCTCGACCCCAGCCGCGGCATGCTGGAGCAGGCCCGTCGGACGGTGCGCGTGCCGCTGGTGCAGGCACGGGGCGAGGCGCTGCCCTTCGCGGACGAGCGGTTCGACGCCCTCAGCATGGGATACGCGCTGCGCCACGTGCCCGACCTGTACGCCGCCTTCCGCGAGTATCACCGCGTGCTGCGGCCGAGCGGGCGGGTGCTCATCCTCGAGATCTCGCGGCCGGCCTCGCGCATCGGCCTGGGGCTCGCACGCCTCTACCTCAAGCGCCTCATCCCCTTCATCACACGCGTGGGCACGGGCAGCGCGGACGCGCAGCGGCTGATGGACTACTACTGGGACACCATCGAGCACTGCGTGGCCCCCGAAGCGATCCTGGACGCCATGCGGCGGAGCGGTTTCGAAGCCACGCGCCGCGTCCAGGGAGGGCTGCTCAGCGAGTACGTGGGAACGAAAAACGGCGATCGACCCGGTTAGCGATAAGAGGCAGTGGCCAGGTCGGCAAGTCCCTCCTAGAGGGCCGCGGCCGACGAGCCCGCCGTGCCGCTGCGCCGCGGGCGCGACCACTTGCCGTACACGTAGCTGCCGCAGCAGCGCGCGCAGATGGGCAGGGGTTCGCGGGCCAGCTTCTCGCGGAAGAGGCGCGCCTTCTCGCCCTTCCAGACGGACGTGAACGACTCCGCCTTCACGTTGCCGATCGCGTAGTCCGGGAAGTCTCCGCAGAAGCACACGTCGCCGTCGGGTTCCACCTGCGCGAAGTACCACGCCACCGGGCACAGGTCGTGGCCGAAGGTCCGCGCCGGCTCCTTGAAGTACGCGGGCATGTCGCGCGGGGCCACTGCGGGCACGAACGAGATCCAGGGCTTGCCGCGGTTGACGTCGATCAGGCGGCGGCGCTTGGCCGCGCCGAGCACGGAGACGAGAGCCTTCATCGTGCCGTTGGCCGCCTGGTCGTCGGGCCAGGCGAACTCGAAGCCGCGCCAGGACGAGCCGTCCACGCCGAAGCTCTCGCGCATGACGCGCTCGTACTCCGCGCCCGCCTTGGGCGGAACGAACCAGCGGAGCCCGATGTTGACGAGCTCGAGGGGCAGCGCGCGCAGCGCGTCGAGGGCCGCCGGCACCTCGGCCGCGTTGAGCTCGGTGACGGGAAGGATCGCCATCTGGACGGGCAGGGCCCGGCCGAGCTTGGTCCGCCAATGGGCGACGGCGCGGATGCCCGCGGCCGCGCGCGCGAAGCTCGACTCGCGCCCCCGGATGCGGTCGTGCACCTCCGGGGGGCCGTCGATCGACACCGCGATCGAATCCATCCCGGCCTCGACCAGCTCGCGCGCGTGTCGCTCCAGGTGCCAGCCGTTGGTGATCACCGTGGTCACGAGGCCGCGGGCCTTGATCGCGCGCACGAGAGGCATGATGTCCGGATACAGGAAGGGCTCGCCTCCGAAAAGGCTCACGATCGGCTGGTGCGGCGCCACCTCGTCCAGGAGCCGCACGTAGTCGTCGAGGGCGAGCTGCCGGCGCAGTCCGATCAGCTCGCGGATGCGCGCTCGCTCGCTCTCGCCGTCAGTGGCGGCGTCTCCCTTCTGCTCGCGGAAGACGCCGGTGTCGCCCCATTGCCCGCACATCTTGCAGCGCAGGTTGCAGAGGTTCGTCACGCGGAGCTGGAGGAAGGTCGGCATGGGGACGGGCGCCGATCCCTCGAGGTGGTCGAGGACGGCGCGCCGGCCACGGCGCATGCGGAGGTAATAGGAAAGCGCGAAGCGGGCGCGTCGAAGCCCGCCGGCCACGTCAATCACGCGAGGAGTATACGCGCGTTGCGCCGCCTCGACGGCGGCCGGCGGCGGCCTGGATCGTGCCCGGAAACGCGCCATGGGCGAGGAACTCGGTCCAGAGACGGTCCCAGGCCTTCCAGTCGTGCCCTCCGGGCGCGACGAGGACACGATCCGCGGGCAGCGCGGAAGCGAGCAGTCG
>DASTLK010000222.1:0-3054 GCA_035715025.1 Vicinamibacteria bacterium | reverse complement strand
GTCGTTCTCGCCGAGGAGCATACGGTCGATGGCGGTGGCGCGGCCCGTCTTCGGCTCCACCGAGACGACGGCCGCCGCGAACCGCGGGTCGCCCTAGGCCGTCTCGAAGCGGCCGGGCATCGCGGTGAGGAAGCGCCGCACGATGGTCTCCGCCTCCACGCCGATCACCGAATCGTAGGGGCCGGTCATCCCGAGATCCGTGCAGTACGCCGTCCCCTTGGGCAGGATGCGGTGATCGCAGGTGGGAACGTGGGTGTGGGTGCCCACCACCGCCGAGACCGTGCCGTCGAGGTGGTAGGCCATGGCCGTCTTCTCGGAGCTGGCCTCGGCATGCATGTCGACGATGATCACGGCCGCTTCCTTGCGCAGCTTCTCGACCTCGCGGGCGCCGAGAGTGAACGGATCGTCCATGGCGCCGTTCATGAACACACGCCCGCTCAGGTTGAGCACGGCCACCGGGACGTGCGAGTCCTTCCCGCGGCCGACGTAGCTGCCGTGCCCGGGCTGTCCCGCCGGATAGTTCAGCGGGCGGAGGAGCTGGGGGATCTGGTCGACGATGGGGATGATCTCGCGCTTGTCCCAGATGTGGTTGCCCGAAGTCAGGCAATCGACGCCCATGTCCAGGATCTCGTCGCAGATCTCCTTGGTGACGCCGAAGCCCCCGGCCGCGTTCTCCACGTTCGCAATGCAGTAGTCCACGTCGTACTTCTTCAAGACGAGGGGAAGGGCCTTCTTCATGATCCCGCGCCCCGGGCTGCCGACGACGTCACCGATGATGAGGATGTTCATCGATCTTCACGCTAGTCCGCGCGGCGGCGACCGTCAAATGGGATGACGGTATAATCGTCTCGGCGGATCGCTCTTGGAGTCCAACCAGACGCTGCTCGCGCTCGCGGCCGCCACGACGTGGGACGGCGGCGCTGGCGTGGTGTCCACGCTGCGGGCGACGCTGAGCACCCTGGCCCCCTTCGACGCGGGCGAGCTGGCCCTGTCCATGCCCACCGGGTACCGCCGCTGGACGTTCACCGACGAGGAGGACCCCGTGGCCGCGGACGACCTTCTCGTCGACGTGTCCCGCCACGACATGCCCCTGCGCATCGATCAGCCCGACGACGCCGTTTCCTTCCCCGAGACCGCGGCGCGCATGCGCCGTCGCGGGTTCATGTCGATGCTCGCGGTGCCCCTGAGCGCCGCCGGCGGGCCGGACGGCGCCGTGGTTCTTGCGCGCCGGTTCGGATGGGCCTATGCCGGGACCTCGATGCGCGCGGTCTCCCTGTGCGTCTCGATGGGAGGCCTGTGCCTGGAGCGTGCCCTCGCGCTCACCGCGCTGCGGCGCGAGCTCGAGGCGGCCGGACACCGGCTGCGTGAGCTCGAAAGTCGCTCCCGTTGACGCCGGGTAGCCGCGGCCGGGTGCTCCTCGTCGACGACGAGCCGGCGCTGCTGGAGATCATGGCGGAGACCCTCCAGGAAGCCGGGTTCGCGGTCGAAACGGCCCGGGACGGGCCCGAGGCCCTGGCCCGGATCGAGGCCAACGAGCCGGAGGTCGTGGTCGCCGACGTCGAGATGGGCGTCATGAGCGGCTACGAGCTGTGCCGCCGTGTGCGGGCGTCGGGCCGGGACGCGATCCCGTTCCTGTTCTGCTCCGGCCTCGGCTCGCCAGACTCGCGCGTGGAGGGCCTGCAGGCGGGCGCGGACGACTATCTCGTGAAGCCGGTGACCAGCGAGGAGCTGATCCTCAAGCTGGCCCGCCAGGTGGATCGCGCCCGCAAGCTGCGCGACGCGGGAAGCGCGGCCCGCCCCGCCGGCGTGAACGCGGCCACCCTGGCCGCGATCGAGGCGCGGCTCACCGTTCAGGGGACCGCGCTCGTGCGCCTGGGCCGGTTCGAGGTGCGCTCCATCCTCGGCCGCGGGTCGATGGGCACGGTGTTCAAGGCCTGGGACCCCAAGCTCGAACGCTGGGTGGCCATCAAGACGGTGCGCGCCGGGGCCGGCATGGCGGAGTTCTGGGACGGCGACGTGGTCCGGGGCCTGGTGTCGGAAGCGGCGATGGTGGCCCGCTTCAACCATCCGCACGTCGTCTCCGTGCACGACGTGCAGGACGCGACCGACGCCGCCTACATCGTCATGGAGTTCGTGGACGGGATGAGCCTCGAGGATCTCCTGCACCGGAGCCGCCTCGTCCCGGCCCAGGTGGTGCCGCTGCTCCAGGCGCTGGCGAGCGCGCTGGCGGCGGCGCACGCCGTGAACGTGCTCCACCGCGACGTCAAGCCGGGCAACGTGCTGCTCGGGCGCGACGGCGCCATCCGGCTCACGGATTTCGGGATCGCGTCCTTCGTGTCCGCGCAGATGCGGCAAACCCTGTTCGGCACCCCCGGCTACATGCCGCCGGAGACGCTGCGCGGCAAGGGCTTCGGCCCGTCCGGGGACCTCTTCGCGCTGGGCGCCGTGGCCTACCGGTGCCTGACCGGCCACGCCGCCTTTGGCGGCCGCACGACGGCGGACATCCTGATGAGCACCTTGAAGGCACGGATGAAGCCGCTGCGTGACGAGTGCCCGGACCTGCCGGAGGAGCTGATCGCGATCGTCTCCGGACTGCTCGAGCCCGATCCCGCGAAACGCATCGCGGACGCGGCGCGGCTGAGCGGAGATCTGGCCCGGATGTCGGCGGCTCGTGGATGGCGGTGGACGCTCGCTGATCCCGGTGGGGCGGCGGCGACTCTTCCCTCCCCGGCCTCCGACGCACCCCACGCCCAGGTCGTGGACAAGATCGATTCTGGCGAGGTGCTCAAGGGCTGAGCCGGCACCTCAAAAGATCTTGGCGTCCTCTTCCGCAACCAGAACGATGGGCTTCCCCCCGGTCGAAATGGATATGGCGTGGGCGACGACTTTTTGTGCCGCCGGAGAACCGGCGGCTCCCTGC
Organism: Vicinamibacteria bacterium; assembly: GCA_035715025.1. Classification (GTDB taxonomy): domain Bacteria; phylum Acidobacteriota; class Vicinamibacteria; order Fen-336; family Fen-336; genus AA29. Next base: position 134 of record DASTLK010000222.1, on the reverse strand, counting down.
AAGGCCTCCATCGACGGGAAATGAAGCTCCGCGACCCTGTAGAAGGGCGCCGGGCTCCCGTCGGGAGTTCCCACGACTTTGGACGCGACGAACTTCGTGAGGCCTCTGAAGTTCTGGGGCGTGACCATGGGGCC
>DASTLK010000221.1:0-5415 GCA_035715025.1 Vicinamibacteria bacterium | reverse complement strand
AGGGCGCGATGTAGAGGAAGGGGGCGGGGTCGGACGCGGTCGCGGAGACCACGATGGTGTGCTCCATGGCCCCGAAGTCCTCGAGCGTCTTCACGACCTGGGCCACCGTGGAGTTCTTCTGCCCGATGGCCACGTAGATGCAGATGACGCCCTTGCCCTTCTGGTTGATGATGGCGTCGAGGGCGAGCGCCGTCTTCCCCGTCTGCCGGTCGCCGATGACGAGCTCGCGCTGGCCGCGGCCGATGTTGACCATCGAGTCCACGGCCTTGATGCCCGTCTCCAGCGGCTCGCGCACGGGCTGGCGGGCGATGACGCCGGGAGCGATCCTCTCGATGGCCCCGAACTCCTTGGTGGCGATCGGGCCCTTGCCGTCGATGGGCTGTCCGAGGGCGTTGATCACCCGGCCCACCATGTCCTCACCCACGGGCACGGACATGATGCGGCGCGTGCGCTCGACCTCGTCCCCTTCCTTGATCTTCGCGAAGTCGCCCATGAGCACGGCCCCGACCGAGTCCTCTTCCAGGTTGAGGGCGATGCCCATCACGCCCTGGGGCAGGTCGAGCAGCTCGCCCGCCATGCAGCGCTCCAGGCCGTGGATGCGCGCGATGCCGTCACCCAGGGACAGGATGGTGCCCACCTCCGAGACGTCGACGCCGGCGCTGAAGCCGCCGAGCTGCTCGCGGATGATCCTGGTGATCTCTTCGGCCCGAATGTCCATTCAGTCTCCTAAGCTGTGCCCGCCAGCCGTTCGCGCAGCGCGCGCAGCCGCGAGCGCACGCTGCCGTCGTAGACGCGGCCTTCCATGCGGAGGAGCAGGCCCCCCATGAGGCTCGCATCGACGCGGCGACGCAAGTCGACTTGCTTCCCTCCGATCGCACGCGCGGCCGCCGCCGCCAACGCGCGGGCTTCCGTCTCATCCAGCTCCCGAGCGCTCACCGCCTCCGCGGCGACGATTCCCTGCGCGGTGTTCGACAGCCGGACGTAGGCCTTGGCGACGAGGGGAAGGAGCTCGACGCGGTCCCGCTGCACGAGCAGGGCGACGAGGCGTTGCAGCAGATCCGAGGGCCGGCCCTTGAGCAGGGCCGCGATCACGGCCGTCTTCTTCTCCGCGGGCACGCCGGGATGAAGGAGCATGGTCCGGAGCTGCGCGTTGTCGGCGTAGAGCTGGCCCAGCTCCTCGAGGTCCGGACGGAGGGTGGTGTCGCCCTTCTCCAGGGCCACGTCGAGCAGTGCCCGCGCGTACCGGCGCGCGGCGGATTCCCCCCCCTTCATCGACACCTCGGCCGGCGGGTGGCGAGAGGCAGGAATGACATGGGGCTCCGGCCCGAGCTCGTGGTCAAGCGCGCTTCCGTCCTGTGCTTTTCGGCCCCGAGGTGGGGCCCGGATCCGGGAAAAACGTCGCAGATTAGCACGAGTCCCTAGACGAAGGCGAGCGGGCGCGCGCGCGATGGCACCGCGCGGCCGATCGCTCGCGCGAGGCTCAGATCGGCGAGCAGGGCGTCGGCGGTGGCCTCCGGGACGAGAAGCAGCAGGCCGCCCGAAGTCTGCGGGTCGTAGGCGAGAGCGCGGAGGGCCTCGTCCGGCGCCGCCGTGTCCTCGACCAGCGGCTCGAACTGGCGGCGGTTCGCCTTCAGGCCCGCCGGTTGGTAGCGCGCGGAGAGCTCGCGCGCCCCCGGCAGCAGCGGCAGGTCGGCCAGGCGGATCTCCAGCGTGAGGTGGCTCTCGCGAGCCACGCCCGCGGTGTGGCCGGCCAGGCCGAAGCCGGTGATGTCGGTGGCCGCACGGACCCCGTAGCGCCGCGCGACCGCGGCCGGGATGCGGTTCAGGGTCGCCATCGACCTCTGGGAAGTGAGGGCGACGTCCGCCGGCGCCTGCCCCGCCTTCACCGCCGTCGCAATCACGCCCGTCCCCAGGGGCTTGGTCAGGACCACGACGTCGCCCACGCGGCCGGCTGCGTTCGTCATCATCTTGTCCGGATCGACCGTGCCCGTGATCGCGTAGCCGAACTTGATCTCGGGATCACGAACGGTGTGGCCGCCCAGGAGCGCGCAACCCGCCTCGCGCAGCTTGCCCAGGCCGCCGCGGAAGATCGCGGCCGCCCATTCCAGCGGGAAGTCCTTCTCGGGGATGGCGGCGATGGAGAGCGCGGTCAGCGGCTGCCCGCCCATGGCGTAGACGTCGGACAGCGCGTTGGCGGCCGCGATGGCGCCATAGGCCTCGGGGTCGTCCACGACCGGCGTGAAGAAGTCCACCGTCTGCACGAGGGCGAGCCCGTCCTGCAGCAGGTACACGCCGGCGTCGTCACCCGTGCCGTGGTCGACCAGCACGCGCGCGTCGTCGTTCGGCGTCAGGCCGCTCAGGACCTGAGCGAGCTCAGCGGGGCCGAGCTTGCTCGCTCAACCGGCGCAGGAGACGCGCTCGGTGAGGCGGCGAATTCGTTCCCTGTCGTCGGTCATTTATCTCAGGGGGGGAACTCTTTCATCATTCGCGACGGGAAAGAGCTCCCCCCCTGAAACCCCCCGTCGCGCGCCGCCGCTGCGCGGCGCCGCGCTCACTGACACGATTGCCCAGCCGCACCGTGCGCCGGCTTGGATGCGCACTTGCGGCAAAGCCGCGGGCCCTCGCATTGCCCACATGCCCTAGGACCTCGAGTCTTCGCCGGCGGCGCGGGCGCCGGGGAGCGCGACCAGCGTGCTTCGGCCCGCGCCGGAGGCCGCGGTCGGCGTCATCTCGCAGTCGCCCTGGAAGAACGCGCCCTCCTCGATCACGAGGCGCGGCGAGACGAGCGTGGCCTTCACCTTGGACCCGGAGAGCAGCTCGATCCTCTCGCGCCCCTGGATGCGGCCGCTGACCGTCCCCCGGATGGAGACGACGCCGCACTCGATCTCCGCGTCCACTTCGCCCGCTTCCCCGACGATGAGCGTGTTCTCGGAAACGATGCGGCCCTTGAGCTTGCCGTCGATACGGAAGGTGTTGCGGAAGCGCAGCTCACCATGGAACTCCGTTCCCGCGTCCATGAACCCGTTGAGGTCCTCGGCCGTCAGCCCCTTGATCTTGATCATCTCCGCACCCCCCGCGCACGGCCCGGGGCACGGCTCGACGATACCACGCGCGTGCTCAGGAGGGCCGCGGGCGGCCGGGTCGGACCAGAACCTCGAAGAGGCGGTTGAGCTCCGCTTCCGTGGCGAAGGCAATCCGGACCTGGCCGCCGCGGCCGCGGCGCGCGATCTGCACGCGCGTGCCCAGGACCGCGCGCAGGCGCTCCTCGGCCGCGCGTGTGTTCGCATCCCGCGTCGGCGGCGTGCGCGTCCGGGGCGCGCGCAGGAGGGCCACCCGCCGTTCCACCTCGCGCACGGACAGACCCTTGCGCGCCGCCTCGCGCGCCAGCGCGATCTGTTCCTCCGCCTTGTCGAGGGCGAGGAGCGCGCGCCCGTGGCCGGCATCGAGGCCGCCCGTGTTCAGCAGCTCGCGCACCTCGCGCGGAAGACGCAGCAGCCGCAGCGTGTTGGTGACGGTCGTGCGGTCCCGGCCCACCTTGCGCGCCACCTCTTCCTGGGTGAGGCGCAGCTCCTCCTGCAGGCGATGGAAGGCCTGCGCCTCCTCCAGCGGGGTCAGCTCCTGGCGCTGGATGTTCTCCACCAGCGCGAGCTCGAGCAGGCGGTCGTCCGCGACGTCGCGCACGACGATGGGCACGGTGGCCAGCCCCGCCTGCTGCGCGGCGCGCCAGCGCCGCTCGCCCGCGATGATCTGGTAACGCTCGCCGTGACGGCGGACGAGGATGGGCTGCACGATCCCGCTCTCGCGGATGGAGGCGGTCAGCTCGCTCAGGCGCGCGGGGTCCAGGGCCGAGCGCGGCTGGAACGGATTGGGCTCGAGGCTGGCCACCGGGGCCTCGCTCGCCCGGTCGACGGCGGGCGGGGCCGGGGCGGGCTCAGGATCCGGCAGTAGTGCGGAGAGCCCCTTCCCGAGAGCCTTTCTTTTCATGAGCCATCACTTCCTTGGCGAGGTCCAGGTAGGCCTCCGAGCCCCTGGACTTGATGTCATAGAGCAGGATCGGCTTGCCGAAGCTCGGGGCCTCCCCCAGGCGCACGGACCGCGGGATCGTGGTCCGGAAGACCTTGTCCTTGAAGTGCTGGCGGATCTCGCCCATGACCTGCTGGGTGAGGTTCGTCCGCTCGTCCACCATGGTGAGGAGGACGCCCTCGATCTCCAGCCGGGGGTTCAGCGCGCGCTGCACGCGCCGCATCGTGTTCACGAGCTCCGAGATCCCTTCCAGCGCGAAGTATTCGCATTGGAGCGGGATCAGCACGGTGTCCGCCGCGGCCAGCGCGTTCACGGTGAGGAGGCCGAGGCTGGGCGGGCAGTCCAGGAACACGTAGTCGAAGCGGCCGGCGATCGCGGCCAGCGCTTCCTTCAGCCGGTACTCGCGGGCAAGGAGCGGCACGAGCTCCACCTCGGCTCCGGTGAGGTTGCGGTCGGCGGGGGCGAGGGTGAGATGCTCGAGATCTGTGGAGATGAGGATATCGTCCAGAGGCCGCTGGTCGATCATCACCTCGTAGATGCTCGGGCGCGGCTCGCGGGCCTTGCGCCCGAGGCCCGAGGTCAGGTTGGCCTGGGGGTCCGTGTCGACGGCGAGCACGTGGCGCTCGGCCGCGGCCAGCGAGGCGGCGAGGTTGATGGCGGTGGTCGTCTTGCCGACGCCCCCCTTCTGGTTCGCGACCGCGATGACACGCCCCACGCGCCTCCCGCCGATGAGTCCGGCAGGATAGCACGAGCCCTGCGGCCTCCTCCGGCCGCGGCTCAGCCGCGCGGGCGACGACGGGGCGCCGGGGCCAGCTCGTAGCGCTCGCACATCCGCCGGAATCGCTCGGCCACGTAGTCGTCGAGCAGGTCGCGGTGGGCGGCCACCAGGGGCACGAGGCGCTCGCGCAGGAACTCGCCGCGGGCCATCCATTGGAAGTAGTCGCGGCCGCCGTGGTGATAGGGCCCGTAGAGCCGGCCCTCCGGAAACTGCGCCTGCAGCCACCGGAACAGCTTCTCGTGGCGCACGTGCATGCGCAGCGTCACCTGGGCCTGCTTGCCGTCGCCCCCGAAGTGTCCCTCGCCGGCGAGCAGGCCGAGGAGGTACCCGGTGGCGAGGTCGCCCGGGCGCGAGGCCTTCACGGCCGGAAGGCTACTGCCTCGCTGTTTCACCGTCAAGTTTCACGTGGAACCGCCCGCCTCCTTCTTGTTTCACCGTCATGTTGATCGTGGAACATCGCGCCGGCGGCGGATGTGGACGCCCGGCCGGGGATCGGGTTCGGCCAGGAACGATGCGTCATCCGGCGGAGGCGCGCCCCAGATCAGGACGCGCCCGCCCGGCGCGACCAGGGGGGCCAGCGCGCGCAGGGGCAGGGCCAGCGCGCGCAGCGACAC
>DASTLK010000220.1:0-3616 GCA_035715025.1 Vicinamibacteria bacterium | reverse complement strand
TCGAGTACGAGTGGATCGACGGGACGATGGCGGCCCTCCAGCGCGACTTCCTGCCCGCCGACCTCGAGCCGGAGCTGCGCGGCGCCGGCTTCGACGCCTGTATCACCGTGCAGGCGCGACAGACTCTCGAAGAGACGCGCTGGCTGCTCGAGCTGGCCGACCGCCATCCCTTCATCGCGGGCGTGGTGGGCTGGGTCGATCTGCAGGCGCCGGACCTGCGCGCGCAACTGGAGCCTTTGCGGGAGCGGCCCAAGCTCGTCGGGTTGCGCCATGTCGTCCAGGCCGAACCCGACCCTCGCTTCCTGTTGCGCCCCCAGTTCCTGCGCGGCGCGGCCACCCTGCGGGACCTCGGCCTCGCCTACGACATCCTGATCTACCCACGCCACCTGCCGGTGGCGGTAGAGTTCGCGCAGCGGCTGGAGGGACATCGCCTGGTCCTCGATCACCTGGGCAAGCCGGACGTCCGCGGGGGCGAGATCCAGGAATGGCGCCGCCACCTGCGCGCGCTGGCCGGCTGCGGCCACGTGATGGCCAAGCTCTCGGGCCTGGTCACGGAGGCGGACTGGCGGGCCTGGACGCCGGAGCAGATCCGGCCCTACCTCGACGTCGCGTTCGAGTGCTTCGGGTACGAGCGGCTGATGATCGGCTCCGATTGGCCGGTCTGCACGGTGGCGGCGGACTACGGACGGACGATGCGCGTCGTATCGGATTACCTGCGGGGACGGCCCCCCCAAGAGCAGGACGCCGTGCTCGGGGGCAACGCGGCCCAGCTGTGGCGGCTGGGCGAGAAGGAGAAGCAGGCATGAAGGAGACCGGGAGACTCGTCGTCCTGGCGGCCATGGCCGTCTCGCTCGCCTGTACCGGCGGAAGCGGTGGCCGCGGAAGCGGGACCAGCGGTGGAGCCGGCAGCGCACCGGCCTCCGGCACGCTGTCCATCGCGGTGATCCCGAAGGGCACGTCGCACGTCTTCTGGCAGAGCATCCACGCGGGCGCGGTCAAGGCGGCGCGGGAAGTGGGCGCGGAGGTGATCTGGCGCGGCCCCTTGCGCGAGGACGACCGCGACAGCCAGGTGTCGGAGGTGGAAGGCTTCGTGAGCCGCGGGGTGTCGGGCATCGTGCTCGCGCCCCTCGACGACAGCGCGCTGGTCGCGCCCGTCACCAGCGCGATGCGCAGCAAGATCCCGGTGGTGATCATCGACTCCGGCCTCAAGGGTGGCGAGTACGTCAGCTTCGTGGCCACGGACAACGGAAAGGGCGGCCGCCTGGGCGGCGAGCACCTGGCCAAGGTGCTCGGCGGCAAGGGCAAGGTCGTCCTGCTGCGCTACGCGGAGGGGAGCGCCAGCACCAACGAGCGCGAGGACGGCTTCCTGGAGACGATGAAGGCGAGCCCGGGGATCCAGGTCGTGAGCTCGAACCAGTACGGAGGTGCGGACGTCGAGAGCGCGTACAAGAAGAGCGAGACACTGCTCAGCAACTACAAGAAGCCGGACGGCAGCCTCGGCATCGACGGCATCTTCGCGCCCAACGAGTCGACGAGCTTCGCCATGCTGCGCGTCCTGCAGGACAACGGATGGGCGGGCAAGGTGCATTTCGTGGGCTTCGACGCCTCCGAGAACCTCGTGAAGGGCCTGGCCAGCGGGCAGATCGACGCCCTCGTGGTCCAGGACCCGATCAACATGGGGTACCTCGGCCTGAAGACGCTGGTCGCGCACATCAAGGGGCAGCCCGTCGAGAAGCGCATCGACACCGGCGTGCGCCTGGCCACCAAGGAGAACATGGACAGTCCGGAGATGAAGGACGTGCTCCATCCGGATCTCACGCAATGGCTCAAGCCCTAGCCAGCGCCGCCCCGCCGCGCCTTTCCATGCGCGGCGTCTCCAAGTCCTTCGCGGCCACCGTTGCCCTCGACGCCGTGGACCTCCACGTCGCCCCGGGAGAGGTCGTCGCCCTCGTCGGACAGAACGGCGCGGGCAAGAGCACGCTCATGGCCATCCTGGCCGGAGCCCTCGCGCCGGACGCGGGCGCCATGGCCCTCGACGGCCGGCCCTACGCGCCGCGCGATCCCCTGGAGGCGCGGAGGGCGGGCGTGGCCATGATCTACCAGGAGCTCTCGGTGGCCCCGCACCTCTCCGTGATGGAGAACGTCGTGCTGGGCACGGAGCCCGTGCGCGCCGGCTTCGTGCAAAAAGGGCGGGCGCGTCGCCTCACCCAGGACGCGCTGGCCCGTCTCGGGCACGCCGACATCCCGCCGGAAGCGATCGTTGGCCGCCTCTCCGTGGCCGAGCAGCAGCTCGTGGAGATCGCCCGCGCCTTCGCCATCGGCGCCCGCGTCCTCGTCCTCGACGAGCCCACCAGCAGCCTCGGCCGCGAGGACGTGCGGCGCCTGTTCGAGCTGGTGCGCCGCCTGAAGGCGGATGGCCACGCCGTCGTCTACATCTCGCACTTCATCGAGGAAGTGAAGGAGGTGGCCGACCGCTTCGTCGTGCTGCGCGACGGGCGCAACGCGGGTGGGGGTCCCACCGCGGGGGCCACGCGCGAAGAGATCGTCTCCCTGATGGTGGGCCGCCGAGTGGAGGACCTCTTCCCACGCTCGGCGCGCCATCCGGGGGAGGCGATCCTCGACGTGGAGGGGATGGGGCCCGGATCCATCGGCTTCACGCTCCACCGCGGCGAGGTGCTCGGCATCGCGGGCCTGATGGGGGCGGGGCGCACGCGGCTGCTGCGCACCCTGTTCGGCCTCGCGCCCGTGCGCTCGGGCCGCATCCGTCTCGGCGCGTACTCCGGCGCCGCCGCGCCGCCCCGGCGCTGGGAGCAGGGCATGGGCCTGCTCAGCGAGGATCGCAAGGGCGAAGGCCTGGCCCTCGGCCTCTCCGTGGCGGAGAACCTCGCCCTTTCGCGCCTTCGCGGTCTCGGACCCGGTCCCCTCGTCCTCCCCGCCCGGCTCGCCGCCGCGGCCCGCCGCTGGATCGAGACCCTGGGCGTGCGCGCGGCCGGACCGGGCCAGGCCGTGCGCGAGCTCTCGGGCGGGAACCAGCAGAAGGTCGCCCTGGCCCGGCTGCTCCATCACGACGTGGACGTCCTGCTCCTCGACGAGCCCACGCGCGGCATCGACGTGGCCAGCAAGGCGCAGATCTACGCGCTGGTGGACGGGCTCGTGGCGCCTGCCGCCGGGCCGGAGGGCGGAGGCGCGGCCAAGGCCGTGCTCGTGGCCAGCAGCGACCTGGCCGAGCTGCTCGGCCTGTGCGATCGCATCGCCGTCATGTGCCGCGGACGGCTCGGCCGGCCACGGCCCGCGGCGGAGTGGGACGAGCACGCGCTCATGATGGCGGCCACCGGCACCGGGGATGCCGCGTGAAGACGCGCGACCTCCTCACCCGCGGCGGGCCGCTGCTCGGCCTCCTCTTCGTCTGCGCCGTCTTCGCCTTCCTCATCGGCCCGCAGTTCTTCCGCCCGGTGAACCTCGAGCTCATCGCGCGGCAGACCGCGATCGTCTGCACGGCCGCCCTGGGCATGACCATGGTCATCGTGGCCGCCGGCATCGACCTTTCCGTGGGCTCGATCATCGCGCTCAGCACGGTGGTCATCGCGCTGTTGCTCAAGCGCGACGTGAGCCCGCT
>DASTLK010000219.1:0-10211 GCA_035715025.1 Vicinamibacteria bacterium | reverse complement strand
CCTTCGCCGGCAGCTTCCGCACCACCTGCCGGCGGATGAGGGTCCCGATCCTCGCCATCGTCCCCATGCTCGGCCTGGGGTTCCTCACCCGCTACAGCGGACTCGATGCCATTCTCGGGCTGGCCTTCACGCGGACCGGCCCGCTCTACCCCTTCTTCGGGACGTACCTCGGCTGGCTGGGGGTCGCGCTCACAGGAAGCGACACGTCATCGAACGTGCTCTTCGGCAGCCTCCAGCGGATCACCGCCGAGCAGCTCTCCCTGAGCCCGATCCTCATGGCGGCCGCCAATAGCTCAGGCGGAGTCATGGGCAAGATGATCGACGCGCAGAGCATCGTGGTCGCGAGCACCGCCACCCGCTGGTACGGCCACGAGGGCGAGATCCTGCGCTACGTTTTCCGGCACAGCCTGGCCCTGGCCTGCCTGGTTGGCCTGCTGGTCATGCTGCAGGCGTATGTGCTCCCGTTCTCGGCGATGGTCCTCCGCTAGCGCTCAGGCCAGCTTCAACTCGCGCATCGCCCGGCCCGCGGCGCGCAGGTTGTCGAGCCTCATCTCGGAATACTTCCGCGAGAGGATGATGCCATCCGCGCCGCCCTCGAAGTTCGCCTTCACCGCCTGGTACACGTCGTCCGGCTGCGTCTTCTTCTCGTCCGCGCCGGTGGGGATGTCGATCTCGATGCCCGGCCAGATCTTCAGGCCCGGAGGCGCGCCGGCCACCGCGCGCCGTGTCTCGCGCCGGACGTAGTCCGCGGAGAGCCCTTCATGGGCGATGCGATCGAGCGGCTTCTCCCCCGGGTACTGCTGCACCCGGTAGATGAAGCTCAGCGTCTCCTCCGGCGTGAGGTCGCCGAGCACCGTGGCGTTGACGTTGCGGATGTAGCGCGCCAGGCGCGGGCCGCCGCAGTTGTTGTACAGGACGACCTTGAGGAAGTCCGAGTACTGGCCGAACGCGCCGTAGTCCTGCTCCGCGCGGTAGAAAGGCGCGAACGAGTTGGTGTGCCAGATGTGCCACCCCATCGGCTTGCCGGGCGCGAGGGCGTGCGCCCGCTGATAGAGGGCGCGGTAGGTGTTGCGCAGGCCCTCGTTCCAGAGCTGCTCCCAGGCCAACACCTCCGGGTGGTCGACGAGGATGCGCCAGAAGGTGACGAACGACCCGTCCACCGGCCTCTTTCCCTGGGCCTGGCCGAGGATCCACTCCTCCAGCGCCAGGTATCCGCGCCGCGCGCGCTCGGCGTCGATCCCCTGCGACCGCGCCGCCTCCAGGCAGTGCGGGCAGAAGCAGGCCGCCTGCGCCGGCCGCGCGCCCTCGCCGTGGCTCGCTCCCAGCGCGGTGTTGAGCGGCCCTTGCCGCTCGCTCCCCCACATGAGGCCGTCCAGGCCGTAATAGGAGCGCAGGTGGTCCTCGGTGAGGGCCAGCCAGAACTCGCGCGTGTTGGGGTTCCGGAAGCAAAGGTGCGATCCGGGCTTGCCGTGGACGTCCACCTCCATCGCCTTGTCCAGGCCGGGGACGTCGCTGCGGAAAACGTCCTCGTACCAGGCGATGACTCTCATCCCCCGCCGGTGGGCGGCGGGGAGGACGTCCGCGAGCACGTCGTAGCCGGGATGGTCGGGGGCCTTCTCCGGCCTGATGCTCGTCTGGCCGTAATACGCGGGATGCGGGGTGAAGAAGATCCCGCCCCTGAAGTTGTCGTCGTACTCCTGCTTGCCGTGGTCGGGCAACGGGTTCGGGCGCGGCTGGCGGCCGGCGATCCCGCGCCCGTAGGTGAAGGTGGCCACGAACAGCGTGTTGACGGCGGCCATCTCACGCAGGGCGTCGATCGTCTTTTCGGTGCCCTCGTCGACGAAGGAGACGGCTCCGATCTGGATTCCCGTGGTCACCGGGGCGACGGGGGCGGCCTCGATTCCCCGGCCGCGGACGAGGGCGGCGCCGGCGGCGGCCAGCGCCGAGTGCTGCACGAAGCTCCGGCGAGTGACCATTTTTGACTCTCCTTGGGACAATCAGGACCTGTCCTCTATCACATGCACGCCTCTGTGGCCCAGCGCACTTGACGGCGGTCGGCGGCCAGGCGTACCCTCCCGTTGATTACGGGGCGCACATTTCATGCACTCTCGTTGGAGTATGGTCGACTCCCTGATGCGCGAGATCGGCGCGCTCCGGAACGAGGCGCGCGCGATCGACCCCCGCACCGTCGACGAGAAGATCGTGGCCGAAGTCGACCGCGTCATCGCCGACGCCGCCCAGGCCATCGACGAAACGATTGCCGAGCCCGAGGACGAGTCGCGCCTCCTCGGCGCCTGCGAAGCCATCGTCGTCGCCCGCGAGCGGATCGACGCGCTCCGGGCCACGGCGAAACGCGCGGGCGAGATCGTGGGCCGGAGCATCGAGCTGCGCAGACAGGCGGGGCGGCAACTCTATGACGCCCTCCTGATCCAGGAAGACAGCCGGAAGCTGGGCTCGTAGCTCGGCTCCCGTCCCCCAATGAAGCGAAACGAGACCGCCACCCTGGCGGATCCGACTCGACACGACGAGGTCGTACGCGAGGCCTGGGCCGCCATCGCGCTGGTGCAGGACAACATCGCCCGCCTGGCCGAGGCCGTCGAGCGGTCGCGCGTTCTTTGCGCCCGCGCTCGCGAATTGCAGGATCGGGCCCTCCGATTCCGGTATCGAGACCCCCGTCCGCCCGGAGACGATCCAGGTCCAGCGAGGCGGAAGATCGGCGACGAGTGACCCACGGCGCCGGTCACACGGCGTAGCCTGGGAGAATACCGTGGCCCACCGTGACGTGGTCGTGATCGGCACTTCGGCCGGTGGCGTGGAGGCCCTGCGCGAGATGGCTCGCGGGCTGCCGGCGGAGCTTCCGGCGAGCGTGCTGGTCGTGATCCACCTGCCCGCCCGGAGTCCCGGGCTCATTCCTGCCATCCTCAACCGCGCGGGACCCGTCCCCGCGGCGCACGCCCAGGACGGCGAGGAGCTTCGCCGGGGCCGGATCTACGTCGCACCCGCCGGCTTCCACATGATCCTCGAGAGTGGGACCATCCGCCTCGTGAGCGGCGCGCGCGAGAACCTCCATCGTCCGGCCATCGATCCGCTCTTCCGGTCCGCGGCCATCGCGTACGGCCGGCGCGTGATCGGGGTCGTGCTGACGGGGGCGCTGGACGACGGCACGGCCGGACTGCGCGCGGTCAAGCGTTGCGGCGGCCTCGCCGTGGTGCAAGACCCGGCCGACGCCAGCTACCCCTCGATGCCCCAGAGCGCCCTCCGCAACGTCGACGTCGACCACTGCGTCCCGCTCGCGGAAATCCCCACCCTGCTCGAACGCCTGATCCGACCGCCGCTCCCCGACGCCCCTCAACTGGTCGCGCCGCCGGACCTGAAGCTGGAGGTGGGCATGGCCGCCATGGATAGCAACGAGGACAAGCTGGATCGCATCGGCAACCGCTCCACGTTCACCTGCCCGGAATGCCACGGCACGCTGTGGGAGATGAACGAAGAGGGCGTCCTCCGATTCCGGTGTCACGTCGGCCATGCCTACGCCGCGGAGACCCTGGTGGCACAGCAGTCCGGCCGCCTCGAGGACGCCCTTTGGGCCGCCGTCCGCGGGTTCGAGGAGAATGCAAAGCTGGCTTCACGGATGTCGGAGCGCGCACGCGGCCGCGCGGACGAGGACCTCGAGAAGCGCTTCCGCCAGCGCGCCGAGACCGCGCACCAGCATGCCGACCAGATCCGCACACTGCTCGACCGCCTGGACGCCGCGGCGGAGTTCTCGGCGTGACGGACGGCGCCTCCAAGCCGGAGCACCTGGTGGTGGTGGGCTCGTCCGCGGGCGGCATCGAGGCGCTGGGCACGCTGCTCGGCGGGCTCAAGCCGAGCTTCCCCGCCCCCCTGATCCTGGCCCAGCACCTGGACCCCAACCACCAGAGCCATTTGCAGACCGTGCTCCAGCGCAAGACGGAGATGCCGGTGGTCCTGGTCACGGAGAGCGAGAAGCTGCAGGCAGGTGCCGTGTACGTCGTGCCCGCGAACCGCCACGTCGTCGTCAACGACGGGATGGTGATGGTGGAGAGCGAGCACGGGGACCGCCCGCGGCCTTCGGTGGACCTGCTGCTCAGCACGGCGGCCCGGGCCTACGGAGATCGGCTGGTCGCCGTCATCCTCACCGGTTCGGGATCGGACGGAGCGGCGGGCGCCGTGGACGTGAAACACGCGGGCGGCACCATCGTCATCCAGAACCCGCGCACCGCGCGTTACCCCTCCATGCCGCTCGCCCTCCCGCCCACCGTCGTCGATCACATCGTCGACATCGAACGGATGGCCGCGCTCCTGAGCGACCTGCTCGAACATCCGGGCGTGCCCCGGGCGCGCGACTCCGTCGAGGCCGCGGTCACGAACGTGATCGGCATCGTGAGCCAGCAGAGCGAGATCGACTTCCGCAGCTACAAGTCCACGACCCTGCTGCGGCGGATCGCGCGCCGCATGACCGCCGTGCGCGCCCCGACCGTCGAGGACTACGCCCTCTATCTGGAAGCACAACCCGACGAGGTGGGCCAGCTGGCCAACGACCTGCTGATCAACGTGACCGAGTTCTTTCGCGATCGCGACGCCTTCCTCTTCCTTCGCAATACCGTCCTCCCCGACATCGTCGAGCGCGCCCGCAAAAATGGCCGCCAGCTCCGCTTCTGGTCCGCGGGCTGCTCGACGGGCGAGGAAGCCTATTCGCTCGTCATCAGCCTGGCCGACCTGCTGGGGGCGGAGCTCGCGCAGTGGAACGTCCGTGTTTTCGCCACCGACGTGGACGAGGAGGCGGTCGCCTTCGCCCGTCGCGGCCTCTATCCCCCGAACGTGCTGGGCGCCATTTCCGACGCGCAGCGCAACCAGTTCTTCGAGAAGGCCGACCACGGCTTCCGCATCAACAAGGCCCTGCGGCAGATGGTCATCTTCGGCAGCCAGGACATCGGCCACGGCATCCCCTTCCCGCGCATCGACCTCGTCCTGTGCCGGAACCTGCTCATCTACTTCAAGGCGGAGAGGCAGAACGAGGTGCTGGACATCTTTGCCTATTCGCTGGCGCCGACCCACGGTTACCTGTTCCTCGGCAAGGCGGAGACGGTACGGCCGTCGAAAGCGGCCTTCGAGGAGGTGAACCGGCGGTACAAGGTCTATCGGTGCGTCAGCGCTCCCGCCGCCCTGGCCGCCGTCCGTCCCAAGACCGTCCCTCCGCGGGCGCCTTCGACGGAGGGCGAGCTGCCGCCGGCGGTGGGTGAGGGCCTCGACATCTCCAGCCTGCGGCGATTCAACGATCTCGTCCTCCGCTCCATGCCCGTGGGCCTGGTCGTGATCGATCGGACCTACCGCACGGTGACCAGCAACCCCGCGTCACGGGGGCTCCTGCAGATGCGTGACCACGTCGGCGACGACTTCCTCCATGCCGCGCGCGGCCTGCCCTACAACGAAGTGCGGGCCGGCATCGACACCGCCTTCCGCGATCGAGTCCCGACCACCCTTCCCGAGCTGAACCTCTCCGGCGGCGGCGAGGAGCGCTACGTCCAGCTCACGATAAGCCGGGTCCATCCCGACGACGCGGCGGGTGAATACGCCGTGATCGCCCTCGTCGACGTCACGGAGACGGTGCGCGGCGCGCGCCGGTTGAAGGTCTCGCAGGACGAGCAGCGTCTGCTGGTCGAAGAGCTCAGCCAGACGAACAAGCGCCTGGCCGACCTGAACAAGGACCTCCAGGACTCGAACGACGAGCTGCAGGCGGCCAACGAGGAGCTGCTGCTCGCCCACGAGGAGATGCAGGCCACCAACGAGGAGTTCGAGGCCACCAACGAGGAGCTGCAGGCCACCAACGAGGAGCTGGAGACCAACAACGAGGAGATGCAGGCCACCAACGAGGAGCTGGCCACCACGAACGAGGAGCTGTCCGCGCGCTCCACCGAGCTGCAGGAGATCACACGCACCCTCAGCAGCGAGCGGGTGCGGCTGGCGGGGATGGTGGAGATGGCGCCGTTCGGCATGATGATCCTCAAGGGACCGGGTCTGCTCGTCGAGGCCTTCAACCCCGCGGCCACGCGCATCCTGGCCACCGAGGACGCGCGCGGTCGTGCCTTCGAGGAAGTGTTCTCCGCCGATCCCGTCCTCCTCGACGGCGTCCGCGGCGCCTTCCGCAGCGGGTCGACGTGGACCAGTCCCCGCCGGGCCATCAAGTTGCGCGAGGGTTCTTCGTCCGGCGACGAGCGCTCGTACCGCTTCATCGCGGTACCGACGCGGATGGACGGCGGGGCGGAGGGCGTCGTTCTCTACGGCGACGACGTCACCGGCTTGGCCGGGGACGCGGACTGAGGGAGCGACCCGCCCAAACGGCGCGGCGACGCATCGCGGCCTAGAGGGGTCGGGACTCCTCGACGGGAGGGAGTCCGGCCAGACGCCCGACTTCACCGATCAGGGTCGACGGCAGGAACGGCTTGGCCAGGAAGGCGCGACAACCGGCGGCCGCGGCATGCGCCTGTGCTTCGGGGGTGGCATGCCCCGTCAAGGCGATCACCGGTATCTCTCGCGTGATCGACGATGACCGCAGTTGCCGCGTGCATTCCAGTCCGTCGAGGTCGGGCATGGCCAGGTCCATGACGATGACGTCGGGGCGAAGGGACAGGGCCTTCACCAGGCCATCGAGGCCATTGATGGCGGTGGCCACCCGGAATCCCGCCTGCATGAGCAAGCGGGTGGAGGCCTCACGCCCGTCAGCGTGATCGTCGACGACCAGCACGAGCGGCCCAGGGGGTCGTATTTCCATAGGATCAAGACGCAGGGGAGGGAGGACCCATCGTAACGCAAGACCGGCGCCGTGAGGTCCGGAGGCGCTCCGATCGCGTCAGCGCGGAGCCGCGAAGGGCATCGACAGCGTGAAGCAGGCGCCCTGGCCCGGCCCCGCGCTGGCCGCCGAGACCTCGCCTCCCATCAGCTCCGCGAGCTGCTTCGCGATCGAGAGCCCGAGGCCGGTGGCGGGCTCGCCCGCGGTGGGCGTGGCCGAGAGGCGCTGGAAGCGGCCGAACATCCGCCGCTTGTCGTCCTCGCTCAGGCCCGGGCCCGCGTCCTTCACCTCCACCAGGGCGTGGCCGTCGCGGGATCGCGCCGTCACCACGATGGTCGAGGACAACGGCGAGTACTTGATGGCGTTGCCGACCAGGTTCTCGACCACTTCGACCAGGCGGTCCGCGTCCCCGAACACGGGAAGGGCGCCGTCGACCACCAGGTCGAGGGACTGGCTCTTGTGCCGGGCCGCGGGCCCGTTCGTCTCGACGACGTGCCGGGCCACGTCGCCCAGATCGAGATGCTGCGGCCGCAGCACCAGCTTGCCCGCGTCCATCGCGGAGGCGTCGAGCAGCCGCGTGAGGATCCCCAGCATGCGCTCGGCCGCCTGGTGGATGTGGCCCACGAACTCGCCGAAGGGCCGGCCCTCCCGGATCGAGACTTCGGCCATCTCCGCGTGGCCGAGCACGACCTGCAGCGGGTTCTTCAAGTCGTGGGCCGCGATCTGCAGCAGCTCGGTCTTCACCGCGGTGGCCTGCTGCGCGATCTCCTTCTGCCGCTCCGCGATCTCCCGCTGGCGCTCCGCCTCCACGCGCGCCTCTTCCGCCCGCCCCTGCTGCTCGGTCAAGGCCCGGGTGCGCTCCTGGACCAGGCGCTCCAGCTCGCGCCGGCGCGCGTGGAGGCCACGGACGTGGCCCGCGTATCCCAGCGCCGCCGCCAGCATGAGGGCGGCGGCCACCATCACGTAGAAGACGCGCGTCTGGTGGAAGCGCGGCCTGAGCGTCACCTCGGTGCGGGCGGGCGCGTCGCTCCATACGCCGTCGTTGTTGGCGGCGCGCACCTCGAAGGCGTAGTGCCCCGGCGGCACCTGCGTGTAGAAGGCGGAGCGCCGGGTGCCCGCATCCACCCAGTCGTCGTCGAAGCCGACGAGGCGGTACTTGAACTGGACACGCTGCGGGGCCAGGAAGCTGAGCGCGGTGAAGCGGATCTCCCAGTTGGCGGCGCCCGGCGGCAGCACTCGCTGCGCGCCGCCATAGCTGGCGCCGGAGGCGAGCAGCTCCTCCACCACCACGCGCGGGGGGGTCTCGTTGCGGGGCAGGCGCTCGGGGTCGATCACGACGATGCCGCGCGTGGTCGGGAACACCAGGCGTCCGTCGGGCAGGCGGGTGGCCGCGGGTTGGGAGACGCCCGAGCACTCGTTGCTCTTCATCCCGTCCGCGATCCCGAAGACCTGCGGCTCCAGCCGCCTCGCCCCCTCCCCGTCGAGCAGGGCGCGCTTGGGGAGGCGCGAGATCCCGCGGTTGCCCGAGAGCCAGAGGCCGCCCCTGCCGTCCTCCAGGATCGAGAACACGACGTCGTCGTGGAGCCCGTCCCGGGTCGAGAAGGTGGTGAAGCGATCGTCCTGGAGGTGCGAGAGCCCGCCTCCGGACGTGCCGACCCACAGCCCGCCGTCACCGTCTTCGTAGAGGCACAGGACGCTGTCGGCGGCGAGGCCGTCGGCCACGGTGAAGGTGCGGGCCTTTCCGCCCGCGATGCGGGTGAGACCGCCGCCGTCGGTGCCGACCCACAAGGCGCCGTGGCGGTCGACCAGCATGGCCATCACCAGGTTCGCGCCCAGGCCGTCCTCGCGGGTGAAGCGCGTGAAGCGCCCGTCCTTGAAGCGCGAGAGGCCGCCGGCGTTGGTCCCGATCCATACCGCGCCCTCCCCGTCCTCGACGAGCGCGGCCACGTGGTCGTCGACGAGGCCGTCACGCGCGGTGTAGGTATGGAAGCGGCCGCCGGCGAAGCGCGCCACCCCGCCCCCGTTCGTGCCCACCCACAGGCCTCCCTGCCGGTCGAGGAGAAGGGCCTGCACGAAGTCGTGCGGCAGCCCCTCGCGGCGCGACCAGGTCTCGAAGGCGCCGTCCTTCAAGCGCGCCAGGCCGCCGCCCGAGGTGCCGACCCACACCGTCCCGTCCGCGGCCGCGAGCACCGTCTTGGCGATGTCGCTGGGCAGGCCCTCGCGCGTGGTGTAGGTGGTGAACTTGCCGTCGCGCAGGCGGGCCACGCCCCCGGTGTTGGTGCCGATCCAGAGACTGCCCTCGTGGTCCTGCCCGAGCGCGCGCACGAAGTCGCTGCTGAGGCCGGTGCGGGTGGTGAGGCCGCGGAACCGTTCGCCCTCCCGCCGGAACAGGCCCGCGCCGTAGGTGCCGACCCACAGGCTGCCGCCTGCATCCTCGAGGATCGACCAGATGATGTCGCCGTCCAGGCCGTCGCCGGCCCCGTACGTCCGGAACTGCCCGTCGGCGTAGCGGGCGAGGCCGCCGCCGTTGGTGCCGATCCAGAGCGCGCCCTGCTTGTCGAAAGCGAGGGAGAACACGAGGTCGCTCGGCAGCCCCTCCTTCCGCGTGAAGCGCGTGAACACGCCGTCCTGCATCCGGAAGAGGCCGTCGCCGTTGGTACCGATCCAGAGCGCGCCTTGCGCGTCTTCGCGGATCGCGCGCACGACGTTGCTGGTGAAGCCGTCGGCGGCGCGCCAGGTGCGGAAGCGGCCGCCTTCGAAGAGCGACAGGCCTCCGTTCGTGCCCGCCCAGACCCGGCCCTTGCCGTCCTGGAAGAGCGCCCGCACGACGTCCGCGCCCAGGCCGTCGGCGACGGTGAACGTGCGCGCCTCTCCGTCCCTCAGGAGGGTGAGGCCGCCCCCGTTGGTGCCGACCCACAGGCCGCCGCTGCGGTCCGCGAGCAGGGCGTGCACGCCGCTGTTGCGCAGCGCGGGCGTCGTGCTCTTGTCGAACACGACGAAGCGGGCCCCGTCGAAGCGGGCCAGCCCGCCGAAGCTGCCCATCCAGAGGTAGCCGTCCTGGGTCTGGGCGATCGCGGTGATCGTGTTCTGGGGCAGGCCGCTGGCGGTCGTCCAGCCGTCGAGATTGTACTGGGTGACCGCCTTGCGCGGGTCCAGGCCCGCGGCGGGCGCGGTTGCGGGCGTCGCCACTGCGGTCAGGGTCACGAGCGCCGCGGCGTGAACGAAGGCGCGCACGTTCACGGCGAGAGGGCGGTCAACGTGGTCGGTCAATCCTCATCGGCGTCGATTGCGCAGGATTATACGCGGCGACGTGCGGGGAGCGTTCCGGACTAACATGCTCGCAGCCGTGTCCGTGCCCGCGCCGGGAGATGAGGGATGGTCCAGATCCGTAGTCTCGTCACGT
>DASTLK010000218.1:0-2999 GCA_035715025.1 Vicinamibacteria bacterium | reverse complement strand
CCAGGGCAGGACGCCCGAGTGGTTGGCGACGATGAGCGCCGGCCCGCGATCCGGAACGTGCTCGACGCCCGAGGTCTCGACGCGCCACCACATCGTGTACAGGAACTCGAAGAGGGGCAGGATGGTCTGGGCGAACTTCGGGTCGTACCCGAACTCGTCGACCTCCTCCGAGTGCCACGCGAAATAGAAGGCGCTCCAGACCTGGGCCAGGCGGGCCCAGTTGACTCCTCCCCGGCCGGCCTGGAGGACGCGGGCCAGCGCGACGAGCAGACCCTCGCTCGCGTCGTGGCCTGCCTCCCGCGTCTCCGCGCGTCGCACCTCGGGGTGCCGGAGGCGGCGGCCCTTGGCGAGGGGGACGACCTTCGCGCTCTCGCTCACGACGCCGCCTCCGCCGCCGGCCCGGCGGCATGAGGATGGCGGTACCGCAGGTAGGCGGTCAGGGAGTCGCGGCTGGAATGCCGCGGGACGAACCCGAGCCGCTGGCGTGCCTTCTCCCCGTCGGCCACGAACAGATACCTCACGTAGTCGACGAACGCGCCCGGGGCCGCGCCCAGGCCCGCCGCCCACAGGAGGTCCGCGCCCGCGTAGGCCAGGGGGTGGGGCACGAACACCGGGATCTTGGCCGCGAGGTGATACGCGGTGAGGATCGGGATGGGCCGGCTGGGCACCACGTTGTACGCGCCGCCGGGCGCCTGATCGATGGCGGCCACGAAGGCCGCGACCGCGTCGTCGGGATGGAGGAGCTGAATCAGCGGGTCGTAGCCCATGAGCAGGGGGACCACGCGATGGTCGAAGATGCGCGTGTAGAACGTGTGGACCCCGGGCCCCACCAGGGGCGCGAAGCGCAGGACGGTGACCGACATCCCCGGGTACCGGCGCGCGAACGCGGCCGCGTGCTGCTCCGCCTCCAGCTTGTCGCGCGCCCAGGAGAGGGCCGGGCTCGGCTGCAGCCGATGCTCCTCGGTCAGGAAGTTGGGGTTGTCGCCGCGCGCGCCGTAGACGGTCGTGAAGGAGCGCAGGATCACGCGCGGCACGCCCGCGGCCGCGGCCGCGGCCAGGAGGTTGAGAGTCCCGATCGACTCCAGCTCGTGCGCGTAGGTGGAGTCCCGGCGGGGGCTGGTGAAGAACGCGGCATGCACCACGGTCTCGACCTCCTCCTCGCGGAGGATCTCGAGGAGGCGTTGGTCGGAGGCCGGCTCCGTGAAGTCGACCGCGTGGTGGCGGACCCCCAGCGCGGGCGGCGGCGCGGCCACGTCGAGGGCGACGAGGCTGTCCGGAGGACGCGTCTCGACGAGCCGCCGCAGCACGCGCGACCCGAGCAGCGAGGCGATGCCCGTGACGGCGGTGCGGCGGAGGCTCACGGCTTGGCCGGCTTCGCGGTCCGGGTGCGACCCCTGGCCGTCTTCTTCCTGGCCGTGGCCTGTCGCCTGAGGTCCGCCAGCTCGCGCTCGAGGACGTCGATGCGTGCGAGAGCCCGCTTGAACTCGGAGCGCGTGGGAACGTTCATGGTGCGGAGCGCCTGCGCGACGGCCTGGTCGATCCACTCCTTGCCGCGGACGGCCGCCTGCATGGCCCGGATGAAGCGCGGATTGCTCATGAGCTCGTTCGAGACCTGGGTCAAGAACTCTTCGCCTCGCGCACGCAGGAAATCGAACACGCCTCGCTCTCCGCTCACCGGGGACTCCTTTCCGTGGAGGTCATCGGAGCATCGTAAACCACCCGCCCGCCGATCACGGTGAGCACGCTGGCCGTCTCCGGCAGCCTCCCCTCCTCGACCGTGAACACGTCCTGGGAGAGGACGGCGAGGTCCGCGAGCATGCCGGGGGCGAGCGTGCCCTTCTCCGTCTCCGCAAGCTCCGCCCAGGCCGACCCGCGCGTGTACGCGGTGACGGCCTGCTCGCGGGTGAGGGCCTCGCGGCGGTTCGTGGGATGGGTCACCGCGAACAGGATGTTCAGGAAGGGGCTGGGCGGGCCGTCCGAGCCGATGGCCAGGGGCACGCCCGCCGCCAGCAGCGACTTCATGGGCTGGAACGTGGCCATGTTCTCGTAGCCCAGGCGCGCGAACATGACCTCGGGGTGCGTGAAATGCGACGGGTTCTGTACCACCCCCACGCCGAGGGCCGCCGCGCGGGCGACGAGGTCCGGCGCCAGGCCGTCCCCGTGCTCGAAGCGCGGCCGCAAGGGCCGCCAGACGTCCGGCCCCCCCGACGCCTCCAGCGCGGACAGGGCCGCCGCCACCGCGGCGTCGCCGACGACGTGGAGCATCAGCGGCTCGCGGTCGCGGCGCGCGTGCTCGACGGCGGCGCGAATCTCCTCGGGCGGGAAGTCGAGCCGCCCGGTCCAGGCCGGCCGGTCCACGTAGGGCCGCCGCGTCGCGGCCAGCCGCTCGATCGGCGTGCCGTCGAGGATCCACTTGCGCCCCCACACCCGCACGCCGTCCTTGTCGTCCAGGCCGCGACCCTCCGAGGCGTCGTCCGCGCTCGGCCGCTCCAGGGAGAACCGAATCACCCGCCAGCGCAGAGGGGTCCCGGCCTCGCGCAGCAGGTCCGCCAGGCGGGGCGCGGCCAGCGCCGTGCCCATGTCCTGCACGGACGTGATCCCGAGCTTCAGGGCCTCCTGCACGTAACGGCGGACGTTGGCCACCGCGTCCGCGGGCGCGACCCGCTCCCCCAGCTTGCGCTCGAGGCGCCACAACGCATACTCGTGGGCGACGCCGCTGAGCTGGGACGTGCCGCGCGTGCGCCCGAACCATCCACCCGGCGGATCCGGCTCCTCGTCCGCAACGCCGAGCGTACGCAGCGCGGCCGTGTTGAGGAGCCCGCCGTGTCCGGTGAACGCGGTCAGGAGCACGGGATGGTTCGGGGTGATCGGATCGAGCGCTTCCCGCGTGGCTGCGGGATCGTCGAGCACGCGTGCTCCGATCTCGCCGCGCAGCCAGGTGCCGGCGGGTGCGCGGGCCGCCTCGGTGGCCAACACCTTCATGACGTCCGCCAGCGGCG
>DASTLK010000217.1:0-3611 GCA_035715025.1 Vicinamibacteria bacterium | reverse complement strand
ATGTCGCTGGGCAGCCCGAGCAGGGTGATGAACCCGGCCACGGCGAGCAGGACGGTGATGAGGAGGACCGCCCGCGCGTGGTGCTCGGAGACGCGGGCCGGGTTCATCGGGCTGCGGGTGACGGCTTGGCCGCCGGCCTGGACCCGGAGGAGCCGGAGGGCGGTGGCAGCGAGGCTGTGGTCCCGGTGGGGGGACGGGTGGTTCCCGCGCCAGCGGCCCCGGGCGGAGCGGATGCGGACACACCGGATCCGGTGCCGCCGGCGCCCGACGGCGCGGCCTTGGCGCGATCGGTCGCGGGAGGCGCGGCGCCCGAGGCCTCGGCGCCCGGTTGTGCGGTGCCACCTCCAGCGGCCGACTCGCCGCCACCCTCCTTGGGGGCCGCCGCGCCCGGCGGCTCGGCCTCCGCCTCCTCGATCGTCACGACCGCGCCGTCGGGCAGCTCTTCGTGGCCCTTGACCACAACCTTCTCGCCGTCGCGCACGCCGGACACGATCTGTACCTCGTCACCGGACGTGAGGCCCACGACCACGGCATGGCGGTGGGCCTTGCTGTCGCTGCTGACGACGAAGACAGACGTCTTGTCCTCCTCGCGGAGGATTGCACCGCTGGGCACGATCAGGACGTTCGAACGCTGATCGGCGACGATGGCCGCTTCCACGGTCGCACCGACGGGGAGCGGGCCCGACACGGCCACGCGCACGGCCGCGGTCCCGGTCGCCGGATCCACGAACGCCGGCGCACCCACCACCTTTCCGGACCGCTCGACCCTGTCGTTGCCGGGGACGGTCACCCGCGCCGCTCGGCCGATGACCACGCGGGATGCGTCCGCGACCGGCACCGACGCCGTGACCTGCAGCCGCCGCGGGTCGACCAGGCGCAACACATGCTCGTTGGCGTCGATGATCTCGCCGGGGTTGTGCCAGCGCTGGGACACCACGCCGTCGAACGGCGCCACCGCCGTGGCACGCGCGGCCAGCTCGGCGGCCGCTTCGTGCGTCTGCCCGGACTGGCGGACGGCGGCCTCCGAGTCGAGCAGCTCTTTGCGCGCGTCCTCCATTTCCTTGCGCGATGCGATGCCCTTCTCGAGCAACAGGGCCAGGCGGTCGTGGTTCTTGCGCGCGTTCTCCAGCCGCGCACGCGCCGAGGCCAGCTCGCCGGCACGGGTGGCCAGGTCCGATCTCAGGGGCGGCGCGTCGAAGCGTACGACCACGCTCCCGCGTCGCACCATGTCGCCGGTCGCATAGCGGACCTCCGCCACCAGCGCCCGGTCCGGCGGCAAAGCCGTCCAGTCCGCGCCGGGAGCAGGGTCCACCGTTCCCGTGACGCGCAGGTACTCGGTGATGGTGCCCAGATGGGCCTCGGCGACCTGCACCGGCACCGGCGCCGTGGTCGCGACGTCCTCCGCGGGACCCTTGTGGCAGGCCGCCACCAGCGCGATACCGGCCAATGCGGCACCACGTCTCGAGGCGCTCATTTGGGCGGCGCCGTCATGGCCTGGCGTAGCGCGGCCAGGGCTGCCTCGAAGTCGGCCGCCGCCTGCAGCGCCCTTGCCCTCAGCTCACGCGCCGCTTGCAAGGACTGCAGGAGGGCGACCAGGTTGGTCTGCCCGGCGCGATACGACTCCTGGGCCATGGCCTCTACCTCTCTGCTCTTGGGCAGGATCTCGTCACGGTACCGCAGGTACCCCGCACGCGCGGCCGCCGCGCGATAGGCGGCGGAGGCCACGGCGGCGCGGATGCGCTGGGCCAGGGCTTCGCGCTGGGCCAGGGTCAAAGCCACCGTCGCCTCCTCGACGCGAACCTGTGCGTTGTGGCGCGTGAAGATGGGCACCGCCACCGCCACCGCCCAGCGATAGCCCCAGGTGAACTCGGGCTCCGCGAGGTGCGTGACCGTTCCCTCTACGGTGGGGTCCGGGATCCGCTGCGCCCGGGCCAGCGCCGCGCGGGCGCGGGCTTCGTCCACCTGGCGGTCGAGCACGGCCAGGGCGGTGTTGCTTTGGAGCGCGATGGCGGTGGCGGCCGCGGGCTCCAGGGTGGCCAGATCGATCCGCTCGGAGGCCACCGTCGGCGCGTCGAGGTCGCGCCCGATGAGGACGTTGAGCTCGGCTCGCGCGCCCGCACGCTCGCCCTCCAACGCCGTCGCCTCGTTCTCCGCCTGATCGAACAGGAGGTCCGCCTGCAGGACGTCGAGACGGGAGACGTCGCCCACCTCGTAGCGGGCGCGCGCGGTATCGCGGGCTCGGGCGGCGAGGTCCTGCAGCTCGCCCGCCACCTCCGCGCGCCTCTGAACACCGGCCAGCCCGAAGAAGGCGAGGTACACCTCGGCCGCGACCTCCGCCTCCGTCTGGGCGAGCTCCGCCTCGCCGGTGCGCGCTACCGCCTCCGCCACCCTGATGCGGCGAGACCGCTTCCCGATCTCGACGAGCTGCGAGAGGGCGAGCGACTCGTGCGGCGTTTCCTTGGCCCGCTCGTAGCGCGCGTCGGGGTTCGGAAACTCCCGCGCGACGTCGATGCCTGCCTTGTCCACGGCGCGGCGCAGGCGGGCGGCGGTGATGGTGGGGCTCGAGCGCGCGAGCGCGAGCGCCTCGTCGAGGGTGAGGGACGATCCGGCCGGAGCCGGAGACGGCGAGGGGGAAGGGGGCGGGGCGGACGTCTGCCCGGCGGCCAGCCCGGGCCAAAGAAGTAGAACCAGAAGTGATCGGGCGTGCCGCCCCGCCAGGTGTCTCAATTACTGAGTGGTGTGCTTGCTGGCCTTGTGTTTGGTCGTCTTCTTCGCTTCCTTGGCTTCCTTGGCCTTCTCCGCGGCCTCGTCCTTGGCCGTCTCCGCTTTGGTCTCTACGACGTGCCCGTCGATGGCGCTCACCAACACCTCGGTGATGCCGGCGCCCTTCGCGTTCGTGATGTCGAAGGACCAGACCAGTGTGCCCTTCTCCTTCTCGAGCTCGGAGCTCTTCACCGTTCCCGGGGCCTGCTTGAGTGCGATCTCCCGCGCCTTGGCCTCCGAGATCTTGGCCTCCTTCAAGAGGGCCGCGTTCTCGGCCGCCATGGCCGATCCCGCCGCGGACAGTCCCGCCACCAGCGCGATGGCGATGATCCCTGCGTTCCTTGCTCTCATAATCTCTCCTCTTCGCATGCTTCGCACGACCTGAACTCAGAATAGATGCGAAAGCACACCCCGGGGGACGGACCGCGGACGCGTTTGGATTCCGTTCAACCGGCCGACGGGCGGTCCGCGCTCCACGCCGGCAGCGCAAGCGTAAAGCGCGCGTCTTCGCCTTCGCCGGAGACGCACTGGACGTCCCCGCCGTGCAGACGCGCCACGTGGCGGGCCAGGGCCAGGCCGAGGCCGTGGCCATCGCGCTGCGCGCGCACCTCGGGTGCGCGGTAGAAGCGGTCGAACAGGCGTTCGCATTGCGCGGACGCGATGCGTGCGCCCGGGGTCGTCACCTCCAGCCGGACACGACCCCCCTCGTCGGCCAGCACGGCCCGTACGGGGTCCGAGCCCGTGGCGAACTTGCGCGCGTTCTCGAGCAGGTTCTGCACGGCGATCTCGATGAGGTCCTCGTCGCCGCGGACGACCGCCTCGTCCGGGAAGGTGCAGGCGCCGGCCGC
>DASTLK010000216.1:0-4011 GCA_035715025.1 Vicinamibacteria bacterium | reverse complement strand
CCTCGAGCCGATGCGCCAGGCGGGACAGGCGATTGAGCGCCTCCAGCATGTGCGCCGGAATGCGAATCGCGCGGGTCTGCTCGGCGATGGCGCGGGTGATGGCCTGGCGGATCCACCACGTCGCGTAGGTCGAGAACTTGTAGCCGCGCTTGTACTCGAACTTGTCCACCGCCTTCATGAGGCCGATGTTGCCCTCCTGGATCAGGTCCAGGAACTGCAGGCCGCGGTTCGTGTACTTCTTCGCGATGGAGACGACCAGGCGGAGGTTCGCTTCCACCAGCTCCTTCTTGGCCGCTTCCGCGCGGATCTCGCCCTCGACGACCGTGCGCAGCTCGCGCTTGAGCTCGTCCGTGGGCGCGTCGAAGTCCTCGGAGATCGAGCGCAGGCCCTCGCGCTGGTCGCGGACCTGTTTGCGCAGGATCGCGCGGTTCTCTTCCGACTTCGAGGCCTTGACCTTCACCTCGATCTTGTCGATGGTGCGCTCGGCCTCGCGGATGCGCTCGACGGACTCGCGCAGGCGCTCGACCAGCCGGCGCTTGACCGGCTCCGCGAACTCGATGCGCTGGATGGACAGCGACATGCGCACGCGCAGGCGGGCCAGCTTCCACTTCGCGCGCACGTACTTCGGCTCGCGCTTGCCGATCTCGACGAACTTCTCGCGGTACTTCAGGTACTCGGCGTGGGCTTCCGCCACCGCGCTCGTGAGCTTCAGGGTCTGCTTGATCTTGGCCGCGATCTTCTCGTCCGTGACCTCTTCCTCGTTGAAGATCACGACGTCGCGCACGGTCAGCTCGCCCGCGGCCAGCCGCTCGGCCAGGCGCGCCACTTCCTGCGCGGCCATGGGCGTGCGCGTGATGACGCGCATGACGGCCTTCTTGCCGCGCTCGATGCGCTTGGCGATCTCGACCTCGCCCTCACGCGTGAGGAGGGGCACGGTGCCCATCTCGCGGAGGTACATGCGCACGGGGTCGTTGGTCTTGTCGAGGGTCCCCGGGGTCAGGTCCAGCTCGGCGCCTTCCTCGCCTTCCTTCGCTTCGCGGAACTTCTGCTCGGAATCGACGACTTCGATGCCCATCTGGCCGAACATCGAGAAGATGTCGTCCAGCTCGTCCGAGGACGTGATCTCGGACGGCAGCATCTCGTTCACCTCTTCGTAAAGGAGATAGCCCTTCTCCTTTCCCATGGTGATGAGCTGCCGGACCTCGTCGTACTTTTCTTCGATCGACAACGCCATTCGTTTTGCCTCTCCCTCGTTTCCTCTGTCGGTGCCCCCCGCCCGTGTGGAGCCCGAGTGATTTAGACGCCCCGGACGTCCTCCCCGTTACACCTCATAGAGTTGTAATAAGTCGTGTGATCTGCAGCTTCTCGTTCAGAAGCGCCTCCTGGTCCGCCCCCGTGGCCCGGGCCAGGTCTTTCTGGATCTCCGCCATGCGCGCCTTCAGCGGCCCACACCGGAGCTCCCGCACGCAATCTCCCGGGGCCACCCCTCCGCTGATCACGGCCCCGACCGCGATCTCGTTGAGCAGCCGGCGGTCGTCCTCGCCCAGCTCGTCCTCGAGGCTCGCGCGGGTGACCGTCTTGCCCCCAGCGGCATGGGCCCGGGCCGTGCGCAGGATGGCGGCCGACCGCAGCTTCTCGAGGTCGGGCTCCTGAAGCTCCAGGAGGGCGGCCGGGAGGGCGTCTGATCCTTCGACGATCAGGGTGAGCAGAAGTTTCTCCGCGGGCAGCAGGCGCCGGTCCTGCGGGGCGGGCGGCGGCGTGGCCGGCCCGTCTGCTGCGACACGAGTTTTGACAGCCGTGGCGCGCGCGGACAGGGCGCGCCGCAGCTCTTCGCGCGTCGCCCCTTCGTCCAGGGCGCCGCGCTCGACGATGGCGGGCAGCCAGGCCATGCGCTCGACCGCGTTGTCGATGCGGGCCAGCACGGGCAGCAGCGCGTTGAGATACGCGCCCTTGCCCGCGGGCGACTTCGTGTCGTTCTCGGCCGCGGCCCGGTGGATCAGCCACTGCATGGCCGGCGGCGCGGCCTCCAGCCGCTGGCGATAGGCATCGCCGCCGTGCGCCTTCAAGAAAGTGTCCGGATCGTCGCCGGTGGGCAACTCGACCACGTGGACCTTCAGGCCTTCCTCGAGCAGCAGGTCGAGGCTCTTGCGCGCCGCGTTCTGTCCGGCGTCGTCCTGGTCGAAGTTGACGATCACCTTCTCCGTGAACCTCCGGATGAGGCGGGCGTGGGCGGCGGTCAGGGCGGTGCCGCAGGTCGCCACGACCTCGCTGACGCCGTTCTCCAGCGCACGCGCCACGTCCAGGTACCCCTCCATCAATACGACGCGCCCCTCTCTACGGATCGCTTCCTTGGCCCAGGAAAGTCCGTAGAGAGTCTTGGATTTCTGGTACACGGGGCTTTCGGGCGAGTTGAGGTACTTGGGCTCGCCCCCGTCGAGCGCCCGCGCGCCGAAGCCGACGATGCGGCCGGAGTCGTTCAGGATCGGGAACACCGCGCGATTGCGGAACCAGTCGTACGGCCGGCTGGACTTCTGCCCCTCGCGCACGAGGCCGGCGGTCATGAGGGCGGCGACGGGGAAGCGACCCTTCAACGTCTCGAACAGGTCGCCCCAGCTGTCCGCGGCCGCGCCGGTGCGGATCCGCTCGAGCGTCTCTTTCTTGAACCCACGGCCGAGCAGATACTCCCGCGCCCGGGTGCCGGGAGCGGACCAGAGGTTGCGCTCGAAGTGCTCGGCGGCGGCGTCGAGCAGCGTGAGCATCTCGTCCCGCTCCTTGCGGTCCGGTCCCTGCTCGTAGCGGTTCTCCGGCACTGGGATGCCGAAGCGGCGGGCCACGAGCTCGATCGACTCCGGGAAGCTGACCTTCTCGTGCAGCATCGCGAACTTGAACACGTCGCCGCCCACGCCGCAGCCGAAGCAGTGGAAGGCGCCTCGGTCCGGGTTCACGTTGAAGCTCGGCGTCTTCTCCTGGTGGAACGGGCACAGGCCCTTGTACGACGTGCCCATCTTCTTGAGCTGCACGTGCTCGGAGACGTAGCGCACGATGTCGGCGGTGCGCCGCACTTCGTCCACGAAGCTGTCGGGGAAGGGCATCTAGTCGCGCAGCTCCACCACGGTGACGCCCCCGCGTCCTTCGGACGCGACGTTGACCTTCGCCACGTGCGGATGCCCTTCGAGGAATTCGGCGACGGCGCGACGGAGAATGCCCTGGCCGAAGCCGTGGATGACGCGCAGCTGAGAACGTTCGGCAATGGCAGCGTTGTCCAATGCCTTATCCAACTTCGGAAGGGCCTCGTCCACCGTAAGGCCCACCAAGTTGATCTCAGAGCTACCGGTGGCGGTGGGCTTATCCGCGGCGCGGCCAGCCGAGGCACTGGAGCGGCTGGTCGCGCCGCGAGGGCCCGCAGGCCCACCAAGCCCAACGAGCTCCGTCCGTGGCACCCTCATCCGCTTCCCCGAGATGGCGAGTTCCGCTTCGCCATCGTGAAGGCTCATGACTTCGCCGGTGACGCCCAGCGACCGAACTTTCACGCGACTGCCGATCGAGACGGCGGCCGGCGCGACTTCCTCCTCCCGCTCGACCACCCCGCCGCTCTCCGCGATCACCTCGTCCTGCGCCTGGCGCACCAGCCGCGCCACCGACGACTTCGCCTTCGCGACCGCGGCGGCGGAGGAGCGCCGCTCCTCCTCCAGCTTGCGGATCGTGTCCTCGATGGACAGCGCGGCCTTGCGCACCGCCTCCTCGCCGCGGCGGCGCAGCTCGCGCGCGAACGTCTCGATCTCCGTCTTCTTGCGCGCGGTGATCTCCCGCTCCGCCAGGGTGACGCGTGCTTCCGCCGATTCGATCTCGAGACGGCGCCCGGCCAGGTCCTTTTCGTCCGCGCGCAACGTGGCCTGGTCCTCCTCGAGCTTCTTGAGGAGCGCTTCCGCCTGCGCCTCCTTCAGGTCGAGGCGCGACCGCGCGTCCTTCACCGTTTCCGTGGGCAGGCCCAGCCGCTCCGCCATCTCGAGG
>DASTLK010000215.1:0-4160 GCA_035715025.1 Vicinamibacteria bacterium | reverse complement strand
CGCTTGGCCGCCGCGCGGGCTCGGGCATGATCGACGAGGATGCGCCGCATCAGCTGCGAGGCCACCCCGAACAGCTGCTCCCGGTTCTGCCAGGCCGGGTTCTGGGCGCACAGGCGCAGGTAGGTCTCGTGGACGAGGTCGGTCGGACGGAGCGTGTGCCCGCGGCGCTCTCGCCGCAGGTAGCCCGCCGCGCGCCGCCGGAGCTCCTGGTAGACGAGCGGAATGAGCCGATCCCGCGCGAGGTCGTCACCGTTGCGCCACGCCTGGAGGAGGCGCGTCACCTCGCCCGCCTCCAGCTTCGGCGCCGATGCCGCCACGTCTGGCAGTGTAGGACCGCGCGCCCCAACTTCAAAGGTCCTCCCAGCCAAGACGCGTGGAAGGGAGGGAAACCGTCTCATCCAGCCCGGGCCGGAAGTCAGCGCCGATCCCCAGGGCGCGGGACTTGGACCAGGCGACGTGTTATTGCTTGGTCAGTCTCCACGTGTAGGTGATCGTCAATCCTTCGACCACGAGAGGCGCGGTGGCATCCAGCCGCGTGCTCGTGTAGGTCCCCGTGAAAGCGAGATCGCCCACCCGGAAGCTCAGCGATCCGCCGCTGGCGCTTCCGCTCAGGCCTCCGGAGCCGGTCGTCCCGTTGATGATCGCGTCGATTTCCGGCGGCAGGGGAACGGAGCAGCTCGCTCCTCTTGCGACGGACGTCCCCGTACCGGTCAAGGCCGTGCCCGACTGGACGAAGTCCA
Organism: Vicinamibacteria bacterium; assembly: GCA_035715025.1. Classification (GTDB taxonomy): domain Bacteria; phylum Acidobacteriota; class Vicinamibacteria; order Fen-336; family Fen-336; genus AA29. The sequence goes on along the minus strand of DASTLK010000215.1, from coordinate 3,420 downwards.
CGGTCATGTCCCATTGAACCGTGCAGGTGACGCCCTCGAAGCTGACGGTCCCGGTCATGCCGCCGCCGTTCGCGGCGTTGCCGACCCACCGCCCGGTGAGCGGGTTGGTCGTGGTCCCGCCCCCGGGCGCCGATGTTCCACCGCCGGCCCCGCCCGATCCCGACGACCCGCTGCTCCCCGAGCCGCCGCCGCCTCCGCCCGCCGCGAGCGCGACCAGCGCGCCCGCACCCACGACGCCGCCGGCGATCACCAGCGTCTTGGTGCCCAGGCCGCCCGCCGACTGCGCCGTGCTCGAGGACCCGGCCCCCGCGCTGCCCGGGGCCGCCCCCGTGCTCGCCATCGTCACTCCGTCCGCGCTGAAGCCGCTGATCGACGCGGTCGCCTCCGCGGAGTTCGCGGCCGCCGCCTGCAGCACCCGGCCGCCGGCGTCACGGGCCACGCCCATGATGATCGAACCCGTCGGGGTGCTGGTGGCCATCATCATTCCCTGCCCGCAGTCCCGACGGTTGGCGACCACGCGCGGCGCATAGGACTGGCTGGGGGCGCTCGCGGGCTGCTGCACCGCGGTGAAGGCGCGGTCCACGACTTCGATGAAGTAGTGGAACGTGGCGATGTCCTTCTTGGGCTTGGGGAGGAGGGCCGACCGGCAGCCTCCCTCCTCCTTCATGTCCACGTAGTACCAGGGCCCCTTCTCGTCGGCGCGGAACTGCACCTGGGCCCTGCCCACCGATTCCGTGGGCGTGAAGCACGCTTCCAGCTTCGGGAACTCGCCGGCCACGACGCAGCCCACGTCCTTGTGGGCGATGACGGGACGGTCTCCCTTCCAGGCCGCCGCGGGCGGGAGTGCCGTCGTGGCGGCGGGAGCGGCCGGGCGCGGCGCCGGGGCGCTCGCGGCCGCGGGCGCGGCGGACCCGCGCACGAGGCGGGCGCTGACGTAGCCTTCCGCACCCGAGCCGGTCTTGATGTGGTACCAGTCACCCGCCTTCTCGAGCACCTCGAGCTGCTCGCCGCGGGCCACCGTGGTCACGATGGGGCTAGTCGTGCTCGGCTGCTTGCGCACGTTCGCCCGGGTGGCATCGACCTGTACGAAGTCGGCCCAGCTTCCGCCCGCGGCGAGAGACAGAGTCAGGACGAGTGAAGCGATCCGCCGCAGCGGCGTGGACATGGGCATTGCCCCCCTGTTTGGCCGAGAAGACACCGCCCCCGCGGCGTGAAGCGCGGATCGGTCGTGTGGCTGCGCATCCCTTCGAGAGAGACGCGTCGAAGCGAGGCAAACCGTCTCAGGCGGCGCGAATGTGCGGACACGGTCTCGAAGTTCGGAGGGGAAAGAGCATATACGCTAGGGGCGTGCGCGTCGCGACCTGGAACGTCAATTCCCTGAAGGCCCGCCTCGAGAAGGTGACCTGGTGGCTGGGCCGCGCGCGCCCCGACGTCCTGCTGATGCAGGAGACCAAGCTCGCGGACGCGGAGGCGCCGGTGAAGGCCTTCCGGGACGCGGGGTACGCCCTGGCCCATCACGGCGAAGGGCGCTGGAACGGGGTCGCCATCGCGAGCCGCGGCGGCATCGAGGACGTCGTCACCAACTTCGGCCAGCCGCTGCGGCCGGCGGCGACGCCGGACGTGGGCGACGACGAGCCCCTGGCGGAGGCGCGCATGATCTCCGGCCTCTGCGGCGGGGTTCGGGTGGTGTGCGTCTACGCGCCGAACGGACGCGTCGTGGGCTCCTCGTTCTACGAGGCCAAGCTGGGCTGGTTCGAGCGCCTCGCGCAGTGGCTGGCCCGAGCGGTGCGGCCCACGGACCCGCTCGTGCTGGGCGGCGACCTCAACGTGGCGCCCGAAGACCGCGACGTGTGGGACCCGCGGGCGTGCCACGGCGGCACGCACGTCTCCGCCCGCGAACGCGAGGCCTTCGCGCGGCTGAATGGCTGGGGCCTGGCCGACGCCTATCGCCTGCACCATCCGGAAGCGGGCCGTTACACCTGGTGGGATTACCGCGCGGGGAACTTCCACAAGAACTTCGGCATGCGCATCGATCACCTCCTGGTGTCGGCCCCGCTGGCCGGGCGCGTGGTGTGGGCGGAGATCGACCGCGAAGCCCGCAAGGGCAAGCCCATCCCCTCCGACCATGCGCCGCTGGTCATCGACATCGACGAGCCGGGATGCGCGTTCGACGCGGGATGGACCTCGGCGGAGGGACGGATCGCGGCGCGCCGCTCCCGCCCGGCCTGACCGCCTCATGACCTTCCCCATCCGCCCGCCCGTCGATCCGATGCTGGCCAAGCTCGCCACCGCCCTCCCCGACGGCGACGGGTGGCTCTTCGAGCCGAAATGGGACGGGTTCCGGGCCATCGTCTTCCGCGACGGGGACGAGGTGTACATCCAGAGCCGCGACCTCAAGCCCCTGGACCGCTACTTCCCCGAGCTGAGACCCGCGCTGCTGAGGAGCCTTCCCGCGCGCGCCGTGGTCGACGGCGAGATCGTGATCGCGACCGAGCACGGCCTCGATTTCGATCTCCTGCAGCTCCGACTCCATCCGGCGGCCTCGCGCGTGGCCAAGCTGGCGGAGGAGACGCCGTCCTCGTTCGTCGCCTTCGACCTCCTCGGCGAGGGCGACCGTGACCTGCGCGACCGTCCGCAGGTGCAGCGCCGGGCGGCGCTCGAGAAGGCCCTCGGGCGCGCCTCCGGATCCGTCCACCTCACGCCCTGCAGCCGCGACCGCAATGTGGCCGCCGAATGGTTCCATCGCTTCGAGGGCGCGGGCCTCGACGGCGTCATCGCCAAGCACGAGACGACCACCTACCAGCCGGGCAAGCGCGCCATGATCAAGGTCAAGCACGCGCGCACCGCGGACTGCGTGGTGGCCGGCTTCCGCTGGCACAAGAACGGTCCCGGTGAGATGGTGGGCTCGCTGCTGCTCGGCCTCTACGACGAGCGCGGACGCCTCCACCACGTCGGGGTGACCTCGTCCTTCACGGCGGCCATGCGGCGCCAGCTCGCCGGTGAGCTCGAGCCCCTGCGCAAGGACGCGCTCGCGGGCCACCCGTGGCGCGAATGGGCCGACGCGGGCGGCGCCTCGACGCGGATGCCGGGCGGCCAGAGCCGCTGGAGCCAGGGCAAGGACCTGTCCTGGGAGCCCCTGCGCCTCGAGCGCGTCTGCGAGGTCAAGTACGACCATCTGCAGGGTGACCGTTTCCGGCACGCCGCCATCTTCGCCCGCTGGCGTCCGGACAAGCAGCCCCCGGACTGCCGCTACGATCAGCTGGAGGTCACGGCTCCGGCGGAGCTCGGGGAGATCTTCGGCTCCGGAGGTTCCGCGTCATGAGGCTCGCCGCCTCGGCCGTGATCCTGGCCTTTCTGGCCGCAGGGGGGAGGCCCGCGTTGGCGGCGGAATGGGTGAGCGTGGACAGGCCGAGAGCGACC
>DASTLK010000214.1:0-6010 GCA_035715025.1 Vicinamibacteria bacterium | reverse complement strand
CGGCGCCCGCCCCTCCGGGTCGCGAGCCCCGCACCCAGACGAACATCGTCAGCCCGGGCTACTTCCGCACCATGGGCATCCCGATCCTCCAGGGCCGCGACATCGAAGAGCGCGACACCGCCGAGGCCACGCCGGTCGCGGTGGTCAGTGCGACCTTCGCGCGTACGGCCTGGCCCGGCCAGGCGCCGCTGGGCAAGCGGCTGCGCTTCAAGGGCGTCGAGCGCTGGCTGACCGTGGTCGGCATCGCCGGCGACATCAAGCACGGATCGGTCGCGGACGCGGCCATGCCCCAGGCCTACACCGCGCACGACCAGGACCCGAGGATCTTCGCCTGCGTGGTGGCGCGCACGGCGGGCGATCCCATGACGGCGGCGGCCTCCATCCGCCAGGCCATCTGGTCCGTCGACCCGCAGCAGCCGGTGTGGAAGGTCCGCTCCATGGAAGCGCTCCTGGCCGGCGCGCGTGGTCCCGCGCGCGCCCTCTCCATCCTCATCGCGCTGTTCGCGGGGGTGGCGTTGCTCCTGGCCGCGGTCGGGATCTACGGCGTGATGACCTACCTGGTCGCGCAGCGCACGCGCGAGATCGGGATTCGCATGGCCCTGGGCGCGTCCGCGCGGAGCGTGGTCGGGATGGTCGTGGGCCGCGGTCTCGGGCTCACCCTGATCGCGATCGGCTTCGGGATCGCGGGCGCGGCCGCGCTCACGCGGACGCTGGCCACGCTCCTGTTCGGCGTCGGGCCCCTCGACCCCCTGACGTTCGCCGCCGCCGCGGCCGTGCTCGGTGCCGTCGCGCTGCTCGCGTGCTACCTGCCCGCGCGGCGGGCCGCGCGCGTCGATCCGGTGGTGGCGCTGGCCGAGGAGTAGCTATACTCCGCCGCATGCTTCACCGTGCCGGCGGCGTGCTCGTGCTCGTCCTCGTGGCCCTCTCCGCGGCCGCCCAGGCGCCATCGCCCGCGCCCTCCGCGGCGCCCGCGCAAACCGAAGCGGACGAGTACACCCGCTACGAGCTGCTCGGCCCCGGCACCGGGCGGTTCCACATCCTCTATGAAGTGACCGCCACCACCCCCGGAGCCACCGTCTACTTCAATCCCATCCGCAAGGGCAGCGTGGCCACGGACGAGACGGTGCGCGATCGCCTCAACGGCAAGTTCCTCGACTTCTCGATCGTGAGCGGACGGGAGGCCCGGGCGGGCGGGCTGGCCGACGCCGACCCCGAGGAGCGCTACATCGCGGTGCGGCTCCCGCGGCCGGTGCCCGCGGACGGCGGCGAGGTCCGCCTCCTCATCGAGAAGACCTACCAGGACCCGAAGAGCTATCTCGTGGAAGCGGAGGAGGTCGTGTTCACGCGCTCCCTCGGCATCAAGCGCAACGCGGTGGTGCTGCCCGCCGGTTACGAGCTCGTGTCGTGCAACGTGCCCGCGCAGGTCACGTCGGAAGCGGACGGGCGCATCGTGGTGAGCTTCATGAACACCTTTCCCGGGCCGGCGGCGGTCGTGATCAAGGGCCGGAGGCTGCGATGAGGACCGGGCCGCACTGGTGGCCGTGCTGGCCGCGGCCGCCGCAGCCAATCAGTTCGCTGGTGGCCGCAGTGCCTCCGCGCAAGAGCAGCCAACCAGCCCGGTGGTGGCCGCAGCGCCCGGCCGCCTGGACGAGCGCGCGCATCAGGACCGCGAGATCGTCTACTTCCTGCGCGACCCGGACACGCATGCCTTCGACCTCTACCACGACTACACGGAGACGAAAGAAGGGATGGACCGTTACCTCAACGTGGTGAGGCCGGGCAGCACGGCCTCCAACCCGAGCGCGCGCCTTCTCGATACGGGCGAGGTGCTCAAACCCGAGATCCTCAAGGGCGAGGCCATCACGGCCGCGAAGCTCGACCTCGGCGAGCCCGTGCGGCCCGACAGCGAGGTCGTGCTGATCCGCTTCCCTGCGGTCGCGCGCGGGGCGAGCGTGCGGCTGCGCATCAGCGAGACCTACACCGACCCCGCGCGGTACAAGGTCGACAGCGGCGAGCTGGTGTGGGACCGGAGCTTCGGACGGCCGCGCAACGCCGTGGTCCTGCCCGCGGGATGGATGCTGACCGCCAGCTCGATCCCGGCCACGGTCAGCGAGACGGACGACGGGCGCATCCGTCTCGACTTCGTGAACCCGCGGCCGGACGAGATCGCGGTCCTGATCAAGGCCAAGCGGCGGGCGCGCTAGAGACGGACGGCGCGGCGCCCTACGCCTTGAGGACCACCTGTGACGGGCGCGTCTTGTACGGATCCTGCGGCCGGCCGAAGAAGTAGCCCTGCGCATAGCGGAGGCCGAGGCCCTTCAAGGTGTCCGCTTCCTCCTGGGTCTCGATGCCCTCGGCGATGACGGCCGCCCCCACCGCCGTGCCCATGTCCAGGATGGCCTTGACCACCTGCTGGCTGACCTTCTTCTCGTGGATGTCGCGGACGAGGCCCATGTCGATCTTCAGGTAGCTCGCGCCCAGGTTCGCGATCGTCTCCAGCCCGGAATAGCCCGCGCCGACGTCGTCGATGGCGAAGGTGAAGCCCAGCTCCAGGAACGAGTGCATGGCCTCGCGATAGAGGTTGAGGTTCTCGATGACCTGGCCCTCCGTGATCTCGAGGGTGACGATGGAGGGCGAGAGGCGCGGTCCCAGGTAGTCGAGGACGCCGCGCCCGAGGAAGCTGACGTCGCGCACGGTGGCGGGCACGGTGTTCACGAACAGGCGCGTGGGCGAGCCGAAGTGCTCCCAATCCACGAAGACCTGCCGGCGGCAGGCGCGCTCCAGCTCGTCCACGAGGTCGAAGCGGGCAGCGGTCCCGAACAGGTTCACCGGGTACTCCAGCGGGCCGCCGCGCGGGCCGCGGGAGAGACCCTCGTAGCCGAGGATGTCGCGCGTCTCCATCTGCACGATGGGCTGGAAGGCGCTCCAGAGGCTCTTGTTGACGATGATCTCGACCACCGCGTCCCGCTGGTCGCGCTCACGCAGCCGGCGGCGGAGGTCGGCGGACACGCGCGCGTCCTCGATCACGCGGAGGATCTGGCGCTCGTCGTTCTCGAGGGGACTCCAGAGCGAGAAGCCGTGTCCGACCTCGACCGCCGGCCGCTCGCGCATGTAGGGGGTCGTCAGCCGGGCCACGCGCGGGGTGACGAAGCCCTCGACGCGGTCGCACAGCCGCTGCAGGTCCACGGCCACGAACGGGTTCCTGGTCTTGCGCTTCCCGGTCAGGAAGAAGAGGTAGCGGTCGGCGTCGCGCTCGTCGCGGGTGAGGATGTCGTCGTCGCGGACGTGGGTCTTGGTCTCGGCCAGGAGCGGGTCGATCTGGGAGCGGAGAGTGATGTAGGCGGTGGCGCCGAAGCTGCGCTCGATGCGGGCCAGCGGCGTGAGGTCGACCAGCACCACCCCCAGGCAGCCGTTCTCGCGGAAGAACTCCGCGATCCGCGGCTGGACCTCCCGAAACGGGGGGATGAGCACGAATTCATTGTCGTCAGGGATCGGACGTTGTCAAAGGCGTCGCCGCTCGAGACCGCCGGGCCAGCCGGCCCAGGGCCCAGCCGACGGCCATCAGGACGGCCAGGACCCAGGCCTGCCGGAACGTGCGCGTGCTGAGCAGCCAGAGGGCGAAGGCGATGGCGACGGGCGCGATCACCGCGCCGCCGGGAAGCCGGAAGCCGGGCTCTTCCCCGCCGCGGCGTCGGAACACGAGGAGGGCGGCGCAGATGAGGCCGTAGGTCACGAGGCGGACGATGGCGGACACCGTCGCGTTCCAGGTGAAGCTGCCGTAGAGCGCGAACCCGAGCGTCACCGCGGCATACGCGAGGATGGCGACGTCCGGCGTGCGAAAGCGCGGATGGACGCGGCCGAGGACCGCGGGCAGCTCGCCCCGCCGCGCCATCGAGAAGAGGAGGCGCGGGGCGGCCAGCACGGAACCGGTGGCCAGCCCGTAGGTCGAGACCATGGCTCCGACCGTGATGAGCAGGACTCCCGGCCCCCCCATCAGCCGGCGGCAGGCCTCGGCCAGGGGCGCTTTCGTCGCCGCCAGCGCCGGCACCACGCCCACCGCCACCACCTGCACCAGCGTGTAGACGAAGGCGATCACGGCCATGCCCACGATGAGCGCGAACGCGCTGTCCTTCCGCGGCCGCCGCACCTCGCCCGCGACGATGAGGGGCGTGTCGAACCCGCCGTAGGCGAAGACGAGGAGCAGGACGGCCTGGGTCCAGTCCGCGTGCGCCACCGTCTGCGTGGCCAGGACGGCCTCGCTCACGTGCGGCAAGCCCAGGACGATGAGGAGGGCGAGCGGAAGCAGCTTTCCCGCCGTCAGCGCGTCGACCGCCCACGTGGCCTGGCGCACGCCGAGGACGTTGATGGCGGTGATGATGCCGAGCACGACCGTCATGGTGGCGACGCGGCCCGTCCCCTGCGCCAGCATCGGCGCCAGGGGCCCCAGGTAGTCGGTGAAGACGTTGAGGGCGGCGGCGGCCGAGGTGGCGCGAATGAAGAAGGTGAGCCAGCCCGCCTGGAAGCCGGCGTCGCGGCCGAACGCTTCGCGCACGTAGAGGTACGGCCCCCCCGCCTCCGTGAACCGGCTCGCCACCTCGGCCATGCAGAGCAGCATGGTCAGCATGCCGAGCCCGGCCAGGACGAAGGTCAGCGGGCTCCAGGCGCCGGTCAGACCGGCCAGCACCGACGGGAGGCTGAAGATCCCGCTCCCGATGACCCCGTTGATGATGGCGGCCGTGAAGTCCCAGCGTCCGATGGCGCGGACGAGAGCGGGCGACTCCGCGGCCATGGGCGGGGATGATAACCTCAGCCCTTCGTTCCAGGAGATTCCATGACCCTCTGGAGCCGACTCGCGTCCGGGCTCTCGGCCGCGGCCGCGGCCACCACCCTCCTGGCCGCGCCGGGGGGGCGGACCGAGAACGTCGTCCTCATCACGACGGATGGCCTGCGCTGGCAGGAAGTCTTCGGCGGCGCGGAAGAGTCGCTGATGACGAAGGAAGCGGGTGGAGTGTCCGACGCCGCGGAGCTGCGGCGCGCCTTCTGGCGCGAGACGCCGGCGGCGCGGAGGGAAGCGCTGCTGCCCTTCCTCTCGACCGTGCTCGCACGGCAGGGCCAGCTCTACGGCAACGTGACGCGCGGCAGCGTGGCCCGGGTGACCAACGGCCACAACTTCTCCTATCCCGGCTACAACGAGCTGCTCAGCGGCCGCGCCGACCCGCGCATCGACAGCAACGACAAGAAGGCCAACCCCAACGTCACCGTCCTCGAATGGCTCAACCGACTTCCGCCGTACCGCGGCAAGGTGGCGGCGCTGTGCTCCTGGGACGTCTTTCCGTGGATCATCAACCGCGAGCGCAGCGGCGTCCTCGTCAATGCCGGCTTCGAGCCGATGACGTCCGCCGGGGATCGCCCGCGGCTGGCCATGCTGAACCAGCTCCTGGCCGACACCACGCCCTTCGTGGACAGCGTCCGGCACGACTCCTTCACGTACGCGGCCGCCCTCGAGCACGTGCGCGCCGCGCGCCCGCGCGTCCTCTACGTTTCGTTCGGAGAGACGGACGACTGGGCGCACCTCGGCCGCTATGACAACTACCTGTACTCCGCGCAGAGGTTCGACCGGTTCACGCGCCAGCTCTGGGACGAGATGCAGGGCCTGGGGCAGTACCACGGGCGCACCACGTTCGTGATCACCGTGGACCACGGCCGGGGCAGCGGCCCCACGGAGTGGAAGAGCCACGGCGAGAAGATCCCGGAATCCGAGAAGATCTGGATCGGCGTGATGGGCCCGGACACCCCCGCCCTCGGCGAGCGGGCGGAGACGGCCACGGTGACACAGAGCCAGGTGGCGGCGACGGTCGCGGCGCTGCTGGGCGAGGATTTCGCGCAGGCGATGCCCGGAGTGGCGCGGCCGATCGAGGCCGCCCTGGGCCCTTCGCCGGAGAGGAAGGGCACCGTCATGCCGCCTGGCTCATCCGGATCCGACCTCGATCGCGCGCGCCTCCTGCGGATG
>DASTLK010000213.1:0-10712 GCA_035715025.1 Vicinamibacteria bacterium | reverse complement strand
TGGCCTCCACGCGTACGGCGGTGCTGCCCCCGGAACCCTCGATGAGCAGGACGCCTTCGAGCGCGCCCAGCGGGCGGGCCGCATTGGGCGCGGGGGTCATCTCCAGCCGATAGCTCCCGGCCGAGCGCGCCCAGGCCTGGGTCGCGGCATGGTCGATCATCTGGCCGCGGTCCGGAAAGAAGTAGGCCTGGCGGATCTCCGCTTGTGCGCGCGGCGGCCGTACCACGAGGACGAGCCGATCCGGCGTCTCGCGCGCCTCGAAGGCCCATCCGGCGGCGGCCCGCGGCAACCGCTCGCGCGCGGAGGCGAAGGCGGCGCCCCACGCACCGGACGGCCGCGGCGCCTCCGCTCGCACGGGCAGGACCAGGGAGAGCTCACGGCGTCCGGGCAGGCAGACCTCGCGGCACTCCAGCCAGTCCGCCCTGGCCGCCAGCGTCACCGACGTCCCCGCGGCCAACGTCGTCGGCGGCGTGATCGTGACCGGAAGGAGCACCTCGCGCGTGTAGCCGTAGCTCGTGACCGGTCCTTGCTTGAAGACTTCCGGATACGGCCATTCGATGGGCCCGGCCTGGAACCCGTCCGGCAGCTTCCAGGTGAGGCGCGTGGCCAGGCCGGAATCGCCGGGGTTCTTCCAGTACGTGTGCCACTCCGGCTCCATGCGCAGGCGCAGGCCGGCCTGGAAGGGCCGGCCGGCGGCGATGGACTCCACGTCCGCGACGAGCTCGGGCTGGACGTGCTTGGACGCGGGGGGCGCGGCCGCGACGGACGAGGCCAGGGCGCACGCCGCGGCCGCGATTCGCACCGTTCGAAGAGCCGAGGGGCCGGGGCCGCGCATCCCTCGACTATAACCGCGCCGCGCTCAGGGCTTCCAGGTCCCGCGCGCGACGGCGGGCACGAATGCGTCCAGATCCTTGGGCGGGTAGTCGATCACGCGCTCCTGCTCCGCGCTCATGTAGCAGGCCATGAGGAGCCGGGTCACGTCGAGCCCGGCGTGGAAGTCGAGCCAGGGCGGCTTGCCGTCGAGGAAGCACTGCGTGAAGTATCGGTTCTCGCCTTCGTACCCGTACTCCGCGGTCTCGCTCCCCACCACGGGCAGGAGGCCCTGCTCGGCGTTCTGCTTCTCGACCAGGTCCTCGCCCGCCTTGCCGTGGAGGCGGCGGCTGAAGAAGACGCGGCCGCCGGCATCGAGCGAGTTGGCGGACATCGAGTACTCGGGGCCGAGCAGCTCGAGGCTCAGGCGCAGGCCCGCGCCCACGAAGCTCCAGGAGGTCGTGGCCTCCGTCATGACCTTGAGGCCCTTCTCGTCGACGTACTGGACGGTGGCGCGCGCGAAGTCCTCCGCGGGCGCCTTCCGGTAGTCGACTTCGGGGCCCATCATCTCCTTCAGCAGCTGCGCGTACTCCGGGCGCGACCATTTGAGCGAAGCGGTCTGCGCGGACACCTTGATCGGCCGCAGCGTGTTGCGGGCGGCGCCGGGCGGAGTCAGGAGATGGCGGCCGACTTCCAGGCTGTGGCACATCATGTCGAGGAGCACGCCCCCGCCCTGCTGGTCGCCGCGCCAGAACCACGGCATGTGCGGCCCGCTGTGCTCCTCGGCCGCGCGCGCGAGATAGGGGCGCCCGCCCAGGGCGGCCCCGCGCGCCCAGACGATCTCCCGGCCCCGCTCCAGCACGGGCGAGAAGAGCTGGCTTTCGAGATAGCCGTGAAGGACGCCCGCCTTCTCGACCAGCTCGACCATGCGGCGGGCTTCCGCGGCGTTGCGGGCCAGCGGCTTCTCGCAGGCGATGCCCACGAGCGTGGCCCCGCGCGAGAGCGCGTCCACGATCCGCTCCATGTTCTCGATGCGCGCGTGGTTCGGGCCGCAGATCCAGATGCAGTCGATCTCGGGCGCGGCCACCATCTCTTCGATGGAAGCGAAGGCGCGGGCGGCGCCCACGCGCAGCGAGCGGGCCAGGGCCGCCGCTTCCTCCGCGCGTCCGGCGTGCGGACTCCAGACGCCGCGCACGTCGGCGTCGCGGACGGCGACCCAGGACTTGATGTGGAAACGCGTGATGAAGCCGCTGCCGATGAACCCGACGCCGAGACGGCCCTCCGCCATTGCGTGCCTCCCGCGACGAGGGCGCGATCCTAGTGAAAAAAGAGACGGGCCGCCACCCGTGGGCGCGCGGGGGTGGTACGGTAGAAAGTGAGTCGAGGTGTGCCGACCTCAATGTCTTCATGACCATCAGCGCGCCCTGGAACGATCGTCTGGCCGAGCCGCTCTCCAACGAGCACCTCGTCCAGCTCTACGAGGACGACCGCGCCCTCGTGGAAGCGGTGTCTCTCTATGCCGGTCGTGGGCTCGGCAAGGGCGAGGGCGTGATCCTGGTGGCGACGGAGCCGCACCTCGAGGCCATCGAGGCGCGCCTGTGCGAGACCGGCTTCGACCTCGGCGACCTCAAGGCGTGGGGCCAGCTCACCCGTATCGACGCCGCCACCTTGTTGGCGCGTTTCCTCGCCGACGGGCAGGTCGATGCCGCTCGCTTCCGATCGATCCTGGCCGACGTGGTCACGATGGCGCGCCGCGGGGGCCACTTCCGCCGGATCCGCGTCTACGGCGAGATGGTCAACCTCCTCTGGAGGATCAACCATCCGGCGACGCGCCAGCTCGAGGAGCTCTGGAACGAGGCCATCGAGGTTCACTCCGTGGCGCTGTTGTGCGGCTACCGCGTGGACGTGGGAGAGACGGACAGCCACTTCCCGGGGGACCTGCGCGCGCTGCATTCCCACCTCATCCCCGTCGAAGCCGGCTCGTAGCCGCCGCCGCGAGCGGCCACCCGTAATACGTCTACACTTGGCGCCGCCTCCGCGCATGCTGATTCCGATCGGCCAGGAAGACTCGATCGTCCGCCGGCAGCCGTGGGTCTCCTATGGGCTGATCGCCGCCAACGTCCTTTTCTTCCTGGTGACCTCCGCCACCGGCCCGGGCGCGGCCTGGCGCGGCGAGGTCGTGGCCAAGATCAACGAGATGGTCGTGTACTTCAACGAGCGGCCCTACCTCCAGCTGCCCCCCGATCTGGCCGCGCTCTGCGAGGACAAGGAATGCCAGGCGGGAGTCGAGGAGCAACGCAGGGCTTTCGCCCGGAAGTCCATGACTCCGCCGGAGGGGATGATCGCCGAGCAGCAGCGGAAGCTCGACCAGATGGGAATCGACCTGCACGCGCTGCGCAACCGGCTGCCGTCGCAGCGCTTCGGCTACGTGCCCAGCGAAGGCAAGGCGGACCGCGCGCTCAGCTCGATGTTCGTTCACGGCGGCTGGCTCCATCTCCTGGGCAACATGCTCTTCCTCTGGGTGACCGGACCGTTCGTCGAGGACGTCTTCGGGCGGGCCCTCTTCGCGGCCCTCTATTTCCTGTCCGGGTTCGCCGCCCTCGCCACCCACGTGGCCAAGTTCCCGCACAGCTCGATCCCGCTCATCGGCGCCTCCGGTGCCATCGCGGGCGTCATGGGCGCGTTCCTCGTCCGCTACGCGCGCCGCCACATCCGCATGCTCTACATGCCCCTGTTCCCCCTGCCACGGCCCCGGTTCACCTTCGGCGTCCCCGCCTTCGTCATCGTGCCCCTCTGGTTCGGCGAGCAGTTCTGGTACGCCCATCACGCGGGCGCGGAGTCGGGAGTGGCCTTCTGGGCCCACGTCGGTGGATTCCTGTTCGGGGCCGCCTTCGCCGTCGCCGTCCGGGCGGCGGGGATCGAGGCGAAGTGGATCCATCCCTCCATCGAGAAGGAGCTGACCCTCGAGCAGGATCCGGGACTGGAGCGCGCCCTCGAGCTGCGCCTCGCCGGCGATCTGGTCCGGGCGCGCCGCGAGATCGCGGCCGTGCTCGTGCGTGATCCGTCGAATCCGGACGCCTGGCGCGAGTCCTACGACATCGCGTGCGACGCTTCCGACGAGCAGGAGCTGGGCCGCAGCGGGTCGCGCCTCCTCGAGCTGTACGCGCGCGCGAGCGAGCGGGATCTCGTGATCGATCTCCTCCGCGATCTCCTGGGGCGGGCCAAGGGGCCGCTTCCCGCGCGAGTGTTCCTCAGCGCGGGCCGCCTGTTCGAGCAGCGGGGGGACTGGGACCTCGCCCTCGAGGCCTACTCCGCCCTGGTCGAGCGGCAGCCGCAGGACCCCGCGGTGGTACGGGCGCTCCTGCGGCGTGCGGAGATCCTTCGCCAGACGGGAGACACGGCCGCCGCCGACCGTGCGCTGGCCCAGGCGCGCGCGCATCCCGCCTCCGCCGTCGGGTTGGACAAAGGGCGGTAGGATCGCCGCCGATGCTTTTCGAGAACGTCGGCCTGTTCCTGGAGCTCTATCGCCGGCCACGCCGCGCCTTCTCGGGGATCCTGGACCAGGGCAGCATCCTCTTCGGCGCCGCGCTCGTCGTGATCGTGTCCGCGGTCATGGCCGCCGGCCTGGCCGTCCAGATGATGGTCGCCCCCGCCGGGGCGGTCTCGAAGCCCGCGCCGCCGCCTCCCCATGGCCTCGTGGCCCTCGTCTCGCTCACCTCCAGCCTGGCCGACATCCTCGGGCTCGCGCTCCTCTACGCACCATTCGCGCTCCTCGCCCTCACCGTGTTCGAGCCCGTCGGCAGCTTCGGTGTCGCCTTCCGCCGCGATTTCGGACCGCTGCTCGCGTGCACCTTCTTCGCCTGGGCGGCCGCGCGCCTGCCCTTTGCCCTGCTCTCCCTGATCCTCCCCTTCCTGGGACTCGGAATGCAGGGGCTGGCGGTGTACCTCGCCCTCTGGGCCATGGGCGGGCTCGTCTTCGGGGGACTGATGGTGATCGCCCTGCAGACGACGTTCGGCGCCCGGCTCCCGAGCGCAGTGGCGGTGGTGCTCCTCGCGCCGGTCGCCCTCCTCCTCCAGCCCTTCCTCGCCTTCCTGGCCTCGCCCTTCGTCCTCTTCTTCGGCTGGCGCTACCTCCGGGGAGACCTCGGCGACGTGACCTGGAGCTTCACCGCGCGGCAGAGCTTCAAGCGCCACCTTCAGGCTTCGACCCTGAACCCCCGGGACGCGAGCGCGCACTACAACCTGGGCCTCATCCATCAGCAGCGGCGCCAGAACGCGGAGGCGCAGGAGCGTTTCCGGCGCGCCGTCGAGATCGATCCCTCGGAGCTGGACGCGCACTACCAGCTCGGCCGCATCGCGCGCGAGGAGAAGCGATACGAAGACGCCATCCGCCACTTCGAAGAGGTGGTCTCGCGGGACGATGCCCACGCACGGAGCGAAGTCTGGCGGGAGATCGGCTCGACGTACCTCGAGTCGGGCTCCATCGATCACGCGCGCTGGGCGCTGTCGAAGTACGTCGAGAGACGGCCTCATGACCCCGAAGGGCTGCTGCGCTACGGCGAGGCCCTGCTGGCCGCCGGAGACTCCGCGGGCGCGGCCCAGCAGTTCCGCGCCTGCGTGGAGGCGGTGGACACCATGCCCGCCTATCGCCGCCGGGAAGTCGCGCGTTGGAAGCGCGCGGCGCGCCAGAGGCTCACCAGCTAGACGCGCTGGAAAACGTGGGGCGAAGGCCCCAGAATCCCTCTGTCCGAGAGGCGGAGTGAGCGGTAGCACACCGCTTCGCCGGCCCTCGACGTACGGGACAGGGGATCACCTGACCTTGCGCGCCGTCACCGAGTTCGTCGTCGACGCGATCCCGGTGTCCCTCTACGTGTCGGACTACGCACCGGTGGGCCCTGCGGACGGTCCTCCCGTGCTCCTTCTGCACGGCCTGCTCACGTCCGGCCAGGCCTGGAAGTCCGTCATCCCGAGTCTCCCGGGCTCACGGCGGGTCATCGTCCCCGATTTGCGGGGCCACGGGCGCAGTGCGGCCGCATCGAACGACGTTTGTCTCGACGAGCTCACCGACGACCTCTTCCGCGTGCTCGATGCCCTGGATGTCCCTCGAGCGACGCTGGTGGGATTGAGCCTGGGCGGTCTCGTCTGCCTGTGTGCCGCCGTCCGGCATCCGCAGCGCGTGGCCGCCCTTGCCCTCGTGGCCACGCCGGCTTCGCCCGAAACGGTGGAGAGCGGGGCGCGCCGCCTCGCGACCCTCGAGGCCATGGACCGCCTGGGCAAGCGCCCCGTCCTGCGCGGCATGGCGAGCTGGTTGTTCGGCGGCACGACCCGGCGGCACTCGCCCGAAGTCGTGGAGGCGTGGCTGGAGAGTCTGGACAGCGCCGATCCCATCGCGATACGCCGGACCGCCCAGGCCGCGCTCCGCCGATCGGATGCTCGCCCCTGGCTCGGTCGGGTCCACGTGCCCGCGCTGGTCGTGGCCGGTGCCGAGGATGCGGTGGTCTCGGCGGAGGACGTGGCCGCCCTGGCCGGCGGTCTCCCGCTCGGGCAGCTCTGCGAGCTGCCCGATGCCGGACATCTCGTTCCTCTCGAGCGTCCGGAAGCCCTCGGCCTTGCGCTCGAGGGCTGGATCGCGGCCGCGGATGGCCGGTCCTCACCTGATGCAGGAGGCGCCGATGCACGAACGAGCGCATGAGAGGACGTCCGCGCCCCTTCCGCGGCCCGCCGTCGCGGAGGCGGTCTACTCGGTCCTCGCGCACACCCTGGGGATCGATCCGAGCGGCATCCGGCCGGACGCGGAGCTGGAGCAGCTCGGGCTGAACTCCCTCAAGACCATCGAGATGAACGTCGCGCTCGAGGAGAAGCTGGGGTTCACCTCGCCCGAGGTGGCCCGCCCGGACGAGCTGGGCATCGTGACCGTCGACGACCTGGTGAGCCACGTGGTCCGCGTGCTCGCCGGAGACCTCCGATGACCCCCCTCCCTACGCAGCTCGAGAGAGAGGCCGAAGCCCGGGGCGCGCTCACCCAGCGCGAGCACGAACGCCAGGCGGTGGCCGCCCACTACGAGAACCACCCCGAGATCTTCTCCCTCGTTCTCGATCGGCGGCTCGCCTACGCGACCGGCATCTTTCGCGAGGAGGACGAGGACCTCGAGACGGCCCAGGCGCGCAAGTACGCCTGGATCGCCGAGCAGCTCGCCATCCAGCCGGGCCAGACCGTCCTCGACGTCGGCTGCGGGTGGGGAAGCAACCTCCTCTACCTGGCCGAGCACACGGAGGGCCGCTTCCGCGGGGTGACGTTGTCGGCCCGGCAGCGGGAAGAAGCGCTCGCCCGCGCCGAGCGCGCCGGCGTGGGGGGCCGGGTCCGCATCGACCTCGCGCACGTCGAAGATGTCGACCTCCCGTCCGAGTCGCTCGACGCCGTCCTCTTCGTGGGCAGCATCGTGCACATGCACAACCGCGAGGCCATCCACGAGAAGGTGGCGCGCGCGCTCCGCCCCGGTGGCCGGCTGCTCATCTCCGATTGCTTCTTCCCGGTGGAGGCGCGGGGCGACCGCGACAGCGCGGCCTCGCGGTACATCTTCGAGACCGCGCTCGGCTACTGCCGCCTGCTCCACCTCTCGGACGAGCTGGGCCTGGTCGAGCGGTGCGGCCTGGACGTCGTCCGCGTGGAGGACCTCACCGCTTCCTATGCCTGCACGCTCGGCCGCTGGATCGACAACGTGCGGGCCCATCGCGACCGCATCGAGACCTTCGCCCCCGGCTTCTCGCGCGTGCTCCAGGTGTACATGACGATCGCGCGCCTGAGCTTCCTCCGCCGTCGCGCCCTCGAGTACATGGTCGTGGCCGTGAAGGGGAAGCCCCCGCGTCCGCTCGCGGGCGGCGTGCAGCCGTGAGGGCGCGGACGCTCCCCGCGCTCCTTCGCGAGCGCGCCGAGTCGTCGGCCGGCGGTCAGCCCGGGCTTCGTCTCCGAACGGCGGGCGCTCGGCAGACGTGGAGCTGGTCGACCTACTGGCGGCACGCCCGCGAAAGCGCGGCCGGGCTGCGCGAGGCCGGCCTCCGGCCGGGGGATGCGCTGCTCGTCCTCGCCGTCGAGGCGGAAGCGGCCGTGCGCGCGATCCTCGGCGCCTGGGTCCTGGGCGCGGTTCCGACGCCGATCGGCCTGCCCTTCCGGCTCGAAGACATGGATGCGTTCCTGCTCGGGCTGCAAGAGACGGCGCGTGCGCTGGACGCGCGCGTGCTGGTGGTGCCTCGCTCGGTCGCGCACGCGGCCGCGCGCGCCCCCCGCGGCCTGCGCATTCTCGTGGCCGAGGACCTCGCGGGCGATCCCGCCGATCTCCCCGATCGCGGCGACGAGGCCCATCCCATTGCCCTCGTCCAGCTCACCAGCGGGAGCACGGGACGGCCGCGCGGCGTGGTCATCCCCCATCAGCGGCTGTCGTCCCACCTCGACGCGATGTCGCGAGCGCTTCCCGTGGCCGACCCGGGCGCCGTCGGCGCCTCGTGGCTTCCGCTCTATCACGACATGGGCCTGGTCGGCGGCCTGCTCTTCCCCCTCTACGCCGGATTCGAGCTGCGGTTGTCCTCGCCCCACGACTTTCGCGCGCGCCCCTGGGCCTGGCTCCAGGACCTCTCGGAGTCCGGCGCCGTCATCACTCCCGCGCCTCCCTCGGCCTGGATGCTGTGCGTCCGCCTGGCCGAGCGCGCTCTCGCCGCTGGTCTCGACCTGTCTCGCCTTCGCTGCGCGCTGGTGGGGGCCGAGCCCATCGGCGCCCGTGTCCTCCGCGAGTTCGCCGCCGCCTTCGCGCCCTGCGGCTTCCGCGCCGAGGCCTTCTTCCCATGCTACGGCCTCGCCGAAGCGACGCTGGCCGTCACCTTCCCCCGCCTCCTCTCCCCGCGGCGATTCGATCGGGTGGACGGCCGCGCGCTGGGGAATGGCCAGGCGGAGCCGCTCGCCGAGGACGGCCCGGGGGCCATGACCTTCGTGGGCCTCGGACAGGGGATCCCCGGCACGACCATCCGCGTGGTGGACGACGAAGGCGCGGACGCCGGCGAGCGCCGCGTCGGCGAGATCTGGGTCCACTCGGAGACGCTGATGGAGAGTTACCACCGCGATGCGGAGGCCACCGCGGCCGCCCTGGTGGGAGGCTGGCTGCGCACAGGCGACCTCGGCTACCTCGCGGGCGGCGAGCTGTTCGTCACCGGCCGCAAGAAGGACGTCATCATCCGCGCCGGCCAGAACCTGGTGCCGGCGGTGATCGAGGCGATCGCCTCCGGAGTGGAGGGCGTGCGCGCGGGAGGAGTGGCCGCGGTCGGCCTCTGGTCGGAGGAGAGCGCGACCCAGATCGCGGTGGTGGTGGCGGAGACGCGGCGGCCCGTCGCGGAGCATGCGACCCTGGCGCGGGCGGTGCGCGAGGCCCTCAAGAGCCATGGCCTGTCCGTCGACGAGGTCCGCGTAGTGCCTCCGGGAACGCTGCCGAGGACCACCAGCGGCAAGCTCGTGCGCAGTGGCGTCACCGCGCTCGCGAAGGCCGGATGACGATGCACCTGCTGAGGCCGTTGGCCCTGTTCCTGGCCGCCTATTCGCTGCACCTCGGCTACATCACCGTCTTCTACCACCGCGCCCTGGCCCATCGCGCGGTGAGGCTGCAGCCGGCCACGCTCCGGTTCGTGCTGGCCACGGGGAACTGGGTGACCGGCCTCGATCCCAAAGCCTGGGCGTGCATGCACCGCATGCACCACGCGTTCTCCGACGGGCCCGATGATCCGCACAGCCCGGCGCAGGCGGGCGTCCTGGGCGTCCTCGTGGCCCAGCTCCGTGCGTACGAACGCACGCTCTACGGCCTGCTCGGCCGGCATCCCGACTACCTGCGCCACGTGCAGGATCTCGACTTCCCGGTGCATTGGCTGAATCGCCACGGCCTCTGGTGGCTGCCCTATGCGCTCCACACGGCGGCGGCCGTCCTCCTGGGATATGCCGGCGGCTGGGGGTTCGGGCTCGCGTACTTCGCCGGCCTCATGAGCCACCCCATCGAGGGATGGGTCATCAACGCCCTCGGTCACGCCGTGGGCCCGCGCAACTTCGAAACCCCGGACGACTCGCGGAACCCCTGGCTGGCTGCGCTCCTGATCGGCGGCGAGGGACTCCAGAACAACCATCACCGCTTCCCGGGTTCGGCCCGTTTCTCATACCGCTGGTGGGAGCCCGATGCGGGCTTCATGCTGTGCCGCGCGCTGGAGAAGGCGGGCGCCTTGACCATCGATCACGGCCGGCTCCTGCCTCGGCCGGGCCCGCCGGTGATCCCGACGACTCAGGCATAGATCCCCCGGTAGGAGGGCGGGAGCATCGACGCCACCGCGCGCATCAATCGATCGGTCTCCTCTTGAGCCTGCTCCGCGCTCGCCCCTTCGAGGGGCATGGCGGGAACGATGCGGACTTGCACCGTGGTCCGGCGCAAGCGCCGCAGGTTGGCCGCGATCTGCTCCTGCCCGTACCAGGCGCCCACGACCACGGGCACGCCGCTGCGCGCCGAGAGCAGGGCGACACCGCTGTACGCCTTGCCCATCACACCCGTCCCCGAGCAAGCGCCCTCGGGCAGGATGCCGATCAGGTCTCCCCGGGCCAGCGCGCGCACGCCGTCTTCCAGGACGGATTCGCGCGCCCCGCGCGGCGCGAAGATGATGTCGCAGAAGAAGGGGATCAGTCGGAGCCGCCCCGGCTTGCCGCGGACCTCGTCACCCATGATGCCGGTGAAGTCCGGCCTCGGCGAGATGGAGAGGAAGAGGGGCAGGTCGAGCGAGTTGACGTGGTTGGCCGCGAAGATGACGGGGCCGCGCGGCGGGATGTTCTCGAGCCCGGACACCTCGACGCGCACGATCAAGCCGAGCAGGAAGCCGAGCAGCCGC
>DASTLK010000212.1:0-1907 GCA_035715025.1 Vicinamibacteria bacterium | reverse complement strand
CTGCCGGGAGATCCCGGGTATCGCCTGCATGCGCATCGGCTCTCCCTCGATCACCCGGTGACGGGGGCGCGGGTCGAGATCGAGTGCGGGCCGCCGCGCGCGCTAGCGATAGCGTGACTTCACGCAGGCCTGCTCCAGGCCGGCCGCGCAGCCCTGCTTGTAGAGGGCGAGCGCGTGCTGGAGGTCGCGGGCCACGCCCTCCGCGTTGTCGTACATGCGCGCGAGCTCGAAGCAGGCTTCGCCCACGGAGGCATCGCAGGCCTGCTGCATGCGCTGGATGCCCTGCGCCGGGTCGCGCGTCAGGTGCTCGCCCAGGCGCTGGTGGTGGCCGTAGCGGTAGCAGCTGGCCTGGTTGCCCCCGTCGCAGGCCTTCTTGTAGGCGGCCATGGCATGGGGCATGTCGCGGGGAGTGCCCTGCGCCTGCTCGTACATGGGGGCGGCGCGCGCGCAGCCGTTGACGTCGCCGCCGGCGCAGGCCTCCTCGAAGAGCTTGAGGGCACGCACGAGGTCCGGCGCCATCTGGGCGCCGGAGGAATACATGACGCCGAGGCTCGTGCAGCCCCGGAAGTCGCCGTCGTTGCAGGCCTGGCGATACATCATGCCCGCCTGCGAGAAGTCGCGGGCCACGCCGCGTCCGCCGAAGTAGGCGGTCGCGAGCTCGTAGCACCCTCCGCCGAAGTGACCCTCGCAGGATTCCTTGAAGAGGCTGGCCGCGCGGGCGATGTCCTTGGCCACGCCCGTCCCGTTCTTGGCCAGCAGGCCCAGGCTGTGGCACGCCCCCGGCTGATGCGCCTCGCAGGCGCGGGTGAAGAGCGCGCTCGCCCGGGCCGGGTCGCGCGGCGCGCCCGCGCCCGTCTCGTGGGCCAGCGCGAGCTGATAGCAGGCGGTCATCCCTCCGGCGTCGCAGGCCTTGGTGAACAGCGCCGTCGCCTTCGCGGGATCGCGGGCGACACCCCGCCCGTCGAGGAGGGCGAGGCCGAGCTCGCCGCAGCCTTCGGCGTCACCGCCGTCGCAGGCCTTCTTGAAGAGCTGGGCCGCGCTCGCCGGGTTGGCGGCGAGGCCGACGCCGTTGCGGTTCATGAGGCCGAGCATCGCGCAGGCGCGCGCGATGCCTCCCTCGCAGGACTGGGACAGGAGCGTGCCCGCGCGGGTGAGGTCCTTGGGGACGTCCTTCCCGTCGGAGTACAGCACGGCCAGGCGGATGCAGCCTTCGGCGTACTTGAGGTCGCAGGCGCGCTGGAAGAACGTGATCGCCTTGCTCGTGTCCTTCGACCCGCCCTGGCCGGCCACGTGCATCGTGGCCAGCTCGAAGCAGCCCGGCGCCTGTCCGCCGTCGCAGGCCTTCTTGTAGAAGCCGGCGGCCTTGGAGGCATCGCGCGGCGCGCCCTCGCCGCGCGCATACGCGCCGGCCAGGGTCAGGCAGTCGGCGGCGTTGCCCTTGTCGCAGGTTTTCTTGAGGGCTTCGGCGTCGACGGGTCCGGCCGCAGGCGCCTGTGCCCAGGCCACCGAGGTCCAACCGAGCACGACGAGGAGGAGGGACGTTCTGGAAAGCCGCATGGTGACGCAGACAGTACCCCCGCGGCGCGCGGAGCGTCAACGATGCGGTTCACTTGTGATCTGGCACACGCCGCGAGGCCGGCGGACGCAGTAGGGTAGGTCGGTTTTCCTGAGCGGGCCGCGAATTGGCTTGCGCTCGCTGAACTCATTCTCGAGGTCGTCCCTCACCCTTTTCCCTGGAGACCGTCGCGCGATGGAAGAGAGCCTCGTCCAATTGGAGCCAAGCTCCATTCCCCTCGGGCTTCACGGGCTGTTCAATCGGCTCGAGCGCCACCGGCCCGGGGGCCAGCAAGCCGACGACTTCATCGAAGAGGTCTTCCACACGATGAAGGAGGACCTCAGCCTCAGCG
>DASTLK010000211.1:0-5264 GCA_035715025.1 Vicinamibacteria bacterium | reverse complement strand
GTGGTGCGGCGCCTCTACGACGACGGCCGTACCAACATCGTCTTCGTCGGCCGCATCATCCCGAACAAGAAGATCGACGACCTCATCCGCGTGTTCGCCCTCTACCAGCGTCTCTTCGATCGGCAGAGCCGCCTTCTCCTGGTGGGGGACTACCGCGGGCAGGAGAAGTACTACGACCGGCTGCAGGACCTGGTGCGCGAGCGGCACGCGGAGGAGGTCGTCTTCACGGGGCAGGTGGACGACGACGAGCTGCGCGCCGCCTACGCCTCCGCGGACCTCTTCCTCTGCCTTTCCGAGCACGAGGGTTTCTGCGTGCCCCTGCTGGAGGCCATGGCCTTCGGTATCCCCGTGGTGGCCTTCGACGCGGGCGCGGTGCGGGAGACGCTGCGCGGGGGCGGTGTTCTCCTGCGCGACAAGGAGCCGGCGGCGGTGGCCGGCCTCGTGCGCCGCCTCCTCACCGACGACGCGTTGCGCGCGCGCGTCATGGAGACGCAGGAGCGCGCGATGGCGGAGGTGCGCGCGACGGACTTCGGAGCGCTGCTGCTCGACCGCCTGGCCCCGGTGCTGCATTGAGGATCGACCAGTGGGTGCCGGCCCTGCACCGCGGCGACGCCATCGGCGATTCCGCGCGGCTGATGCGGGACGCCTTCCGATCCTGGGGGCATCAGGCCGACGTCTACGCCCTGGAGCTGGACGAGGACCTGCGCGGTGACGGCCGCTCGTGGTCCGAGTGGAAGGCCGGCGCGCCCTCGGACGCGGTGATCCTGCACTACGCGCTGCCGTCCCCGCTGACCCAGGCCCTCCAGGCCCACCGCGGCCGGCGCGCCCTGATCCACCACAACATCACGCCCCCGGAGTTCTTCCTGGGTTACGACGACGAGATGGTGCGCATCTGCCGGATCGGGCGCGAGGAGCTGGTCACGCTCCGTGATCACGTCGACCTCGCTCTGGGGGACAGCGAGTTCAACCGCGAGGAGCTGGAGGCGGCCGGATTCGCGCGCACGGGCGTGCTGCCCATCTACCTCGATTTCGCGCGCTACGCCGAGGAGCCCGGGTCCGTGCTCGCCCGCGATCTCGCCGACGGTCGCACCAACGTCCTCTTCGTCGGCCGTCTCGTCCCCAACAAGCGCCACGACGACCTCATCCGCATGGCCGCCTATTGGAAGCGCTACATCGCCCCCGACCTGCGTCTGGTGCTGGTGGGCAAGCCGCCGCGGCGCCGCGGCTATCTGGATGCCCTGCAGGCGCTGACCGGCGAGCTGGGCCTGACGCCCTGGGACGTGGTGTTCACCGGCCATCTCGAGCATCGCGACCTGCTCGCCTGTTACCGGTCCGCCCACGTCTTCGTGTCCATGAGCGAGCACGAGGGCTTCGGGGTGCCGCTGGTGGAGTCGATGCTCATGGACGTGCCCGTGCTCGCCTATCGCGCGGGCGCGGTGCCGGGCACGCTCGGCCGCGCGGGGGTGCTGTTCGACGAGAAGGAGTTCGACGAGGTCGCGGAGATGGCGTGGCGGCTCGCCGCCGCGGGACCCCTGCGCGCGGCCGTGCTGCGGGCCCAGGCGCGGCGCCGCGACCACTTCGCGCCGGCGGCGGTCGAGGCCGCGCTCAAGGGCTACGTGGACTCGCTGTGAGCTCGCGGCCGGAGATCGCGTTCGTCGTCCAGCGCTACGGTCCCGAGATCACGGGCGGATCGGAGTCGCTGGCGCGCGCGGTCGCCGAGCGCCTGACCGCCGCCTATCGCATCACCGTCTACACGACGTGCGCGCGCGACTACGTCACCTGGCGCAACGAGCTGCCGACGGGGGACTCGGAGGTGGCCGGCGTACGCGTGCGGCGATTCGCGGTCGAGGAAGAGCGCGACCTCGACGCCTTCAACCGGTACTCGGACGAGCTGTACGGCCGGGCCCGCACCCACGAGGAGGAGATCCAGTGGCTGCGCCGCCAGGGACCATACACGCCGCGGCTGATCGAAGCCCTGGAGGCGGAGGCGTCCGCGTTTCGGGCGGTCGTGTTCTTTACTTATCTGTACTACCCGACCTATTGGGGCCTGCGCGGCGTGGCGGCCGCGCGCAGCGTCCTGGTGCCGACGACCCATGACGAGCCGCCGCTGCGCTTCGGCATCTACGACGAGGTGTTCGCGCGTGCTCGTGCGTTGGCCTTCCTGACCCCCGCGGAGGAAGCACTCGTGCGCGCGCGCTTCGACCTCCGCGGCCGGCCGGCCGCGGTGGCGGGCATGGGCGTGGACGTTCCCGCGTCGGCGGATGCCGCGGCCTTCCGGCGCAAGCACGGGATCGATCGGCCGTATGCGCTCTACGCCGGCCGCATCGACGCGGGCAAGGGTTGCGCGGAGCTCATCGCTCATTACGCGCGGTACCGCGCGCGGGGCGGCACCGCGGACCTGATCCTCATCGGCACGCTGGCCATGACCCTTTCCCCCGTGGCGGGACTGCGCCACCTCGGCTACCTGCCCGAGGACGAGAAGCACGCGGCCCTGGCGGGCGCGTCCGTGGTGGTCTGTCCGAGCCCCTACGAGAGCCTGTCCATCGCGCTGCTGGAGGGATTCGCCGTGGGCACGCCCGGCCTCGTCAACGCCGCATCCGCCGTGCTCAAGGAGCACTGCCTGCGGTCGAACGCGGGCCTCTTCTACGGCGACGGGGACGAGTTCGCGGAGGCGCTCCAGCGCCTGATCGACGATTCGGCGCTACGTCGAGCGCTGGGCGATTCGGGCCGGCGCTACGTCGCCGCGAGCTATCGCTGGGACGTGGTGCTCGACCGTTATCGCGCGCTCATCGAGAGCGCCGCGGGCTCCTGAGTCCAGGGTGATCCGCGTCACGTCACGCTCGGCCGCGAAGCGCGGCAGGGGCGGGGTTGCTATAATCCGCGATCCGGGAGGCGTGTCTGGATCCTTCACTCCGGCGTGAAAGGGCCTATCACGCGTCGTTCCTGATCGCGGCGGCCATCCTGGCCGTCAGTGGCCTCGCCGGAATCGGCCGCGCCGCCGTCGCCACCCGCCGCCTGCCCGGCTTGTCCCAGGATCCGCTCCTCGAGGGGCGCCGGCTGGCGGCCCTCGGGAGACACGCCGAAGCGCGAGAGGAATTCCTCCGAACCCTCGCCGTCAACCCCTGGGATGTCTCCTTGACCGAAGACGTGGGCAAGTCGCTGCTGCTGTCGGGCGACGCGGAGGATGCGCTCGCCGTGTTCCGGCGTGCCCGCGCCCAGAGGCCACACTCGGCCCGCCTTCACGCGTGGATCGGCCGCACGCTGCTCCTCCAGGGAAAGACGGACGAGGCCGCGGAGGCCTGCCGCGCCGCCCTCGTGCTGGGTCCGCAGGATGCGGGCGCGCTCCAGGTCGTGGGGGACGTGCTCATCGATCGCGATCTCTACCCGCAAGCCATCGACGTGCTCCGGCGGTCGGTCGCGGCCGATCCCACGCTGGCCAGCGCCCACAACAGCCTGGGCATCGCCCTTGCTCTCGCCGGACGACCTCGGGAGGCGGTTCCCGCATTCGAAGCCGCGCTCCGGCTCGATCCTACGCTGGGGCCCGACAACCGCGACCGCGCCATGGCCGCGGCCGGCCAGGCCGGAGCCCACCCGTGACCGCGACCACGTTCCCGGTCTCCGCCGCGGTCCCGAGAAAGCCGCTGCAGCTCGGACGCGCGTTCGTGCATCCGGCTTTCGATCTCATGGTGATCGGCGGCGGTCTCAGCCTGTGCGCGCTGGCCTGGATGAAGCTCACGGGATCGCGCGTGCCGTCGCTGGAGGCCGTGGCCCTCCTCGCCTTCCTCGTGAACAGCCCGCATTTCGCGGCTTCCACCGTCCGCCTGTACACGAAGCCGAACGCCTTCCGGGACCTGCCGTTCGTCACCAAGGTCCTGCCCCTCGCCATGCTGGTGGTGCTGGGAGTCGGTCTCGCTCTACCGGACTCTTTCGGGACACAACTGGTGGCGCTCTACTTCACGTGGTCGCCCTACCACTACGCCGCGCAAACGTACGGGCTGGCCTTGATGTATTCGTACCGCTCGGGCATCCAGTTGAGCGACGGGGACAAGAAGCTCATCCGCGTGGCCTGCCTGCTGCCCTTCCTGTTCGCGTTCCTGGACACGCGGGGCGTGCTGCTGGGCGGTCCCACCGTGGCTCACGCCCTGGCGTTCCTCCTCTCCGTGCTGCGGCCGGCCTGCCTGGTCGTTCCGATGCTGCTTTTCCTGGCCGGAGCCCTGGGGCGGGGGCCGAGGCTTCCCGTGATCAGCATCCTGACCATCGTGGCCAACGCCTTCTGGTGGACGACTCTCCGCTACATGGACGCCTTCGTCTGGGCCACGATCTTCCACGGCCTGCAGTACCTCGCCATCGTGATCATCTTCCACGTCCGCGAGCGCAGGGAACGGGAACCGGCCGCGGCACCGGCCGTGATGGGACGGTGGTTGCGCCCCGCGGCCGAGTTCTATGCCGTCTGTGTCGTCGTGGGTTATGTGCTGTTCCAGGCGTGGCCGCACGCCTCCGTGCTCGCACACCTCCGCTTCTCCCAGAGCCTTCTGATCATGGTCGCCATCATCAACATCCACCACTTCATCGTGGATGCCTACATCTGGCGGCTCCGGCGCGATCCGAACTATGCCGTGGTCACGTCGGAGACGGGACGACCACGCGTGTTGGCCGCGGTTCCGGCTGCCGGCTAGCGCACTTCCAGCGCCATCAGAGGTCGCTCCGCGCCCTCACTCGTGTCGCAGTTGGACCTTGCGCACGGTGGATCCGGCGGGGAGAAGCCGTAGCGTGCCCGTCATCTGCTTGCGCTTGACCACCAGGCACCACACGCCGTGGGCTCGCGGCGTCTCGAACTCGCTGCGCCAACACCCTTCGCCCTTGTCGTACGCGAATTCGAGGTCGCCCATCGGGACTCTCTCTTTGTCGACGATCTTGTCCGCCTTGAGCGTGGCCACTCCAACCTTGCCGGAAGGCCGGACGTCGTAAACCACCACTTCGTCTCGACAGGCCGGAGCCGCCACGAGATCCGTACACGTGGATGAGCCTCGCCAGGTACCCATGAAGTTGTCGAGGGCGGCCGGCTCAGTCCCGAAGGTCGCGCGCGACCCCGTGGCGAACGCCAACGCGAATGCCATGGCGATCGCCAGCCGACGTCCCGTGAAGCTACCGCGTGACTTCATAACGCAGTCGAACCACTCCGTCCGGGTACTTCCTGGATGAGCGCAGTCGAAGGACCACATCGCGGTGGCGCGGCGCCACGAGGGGAATCCCCTCGCCGATGA